>NZ_JBEXSZ010000192.1:0-13858 GCF_040613865.1 Streptomyces sp. NPDC006197
CCGACCGCGCCAAGGACGTCATCAAGTCGGGCGGCGAGTGGATCTCCAGCGTCGACCCGCGCCGGCCGCCTCGACGGCCGGCCGGCCGCCCCGCTCGCCGCCGACTCCAGCGGCACGCGCCGGATCACCACCGCCACCCTGCCCCTCGACCGCGTCCACCGGATCCGCCGCACCACCGGCGGCACCGCCAACGACGTCCTCCTCGCCCTCGTCGCCGGCGCCCTGCGCCGCTGGTTCGACGGGCGCGGCCTGCCCCTCCCCGACGCCGCCCCACGGGCCCTCGTCCCGGTCTCCCGGCGCCGCCCCGGCGCCCCGGCCGGCCCCGGGAACAGCCTCTCCGGATACCTCCTCGACCTGCCGGTCACCGAACCCGACCCGGCCGCCCGACTCGCCGCCGTCCGCCACGCCATGGACCGCAACAAGGCCGCAGGACCCTTCCGCGGAGCGGGCGCCGTCGCCCTCCTCGCCGACCAACTGCACCCGCTCGCCCACCGCTTCGGCGCCCCCCTCGCCGCAGGCGCCGCCCGGCTCCTCTTCGACCTCCTCGTCACCCAGGTGCCGCTGCCCCGCTCCGCGCTCTCCCTCGGCGGCGCCCCGCTGCGCGCGCTCTTCCCGATGGCCCCGCTCGCCCGCGGCCAGTCCCTCGCCGTCGCCATGTCCCCGTACGGCGGCCAGGTCCACATCGGCCTCGTCGCCGACGGCGAGGCCGTCCCCGACCTCGACGCGCTGGCCGCCGCGCTCACCGCCGAACTCGACCTGCTGGATCCGGCGGGCGCTACGGCGCGCACGTCGTGCCCGGTCGGACCTTCGTGAGGGAGACCAGGTACTTCTCGACCTTCTCGCCGACGCAGGCGTCGCGGCCGTACCCGGTGTGGCCGGGCGCCTCGAAGGACAGCAGCATGCCGCCGGGGAACTGGCGGGCCAGGCTCACCGCCTCGTCGTAGGGCGTGGCCGGGTCGCCCGCCGTGCCCACGACGAGGACCGGCGGGACGCCCGGCGCGTGCACCCGGTGCGGCCGCCGGGTACCGGCCGGCCAGTCCTTGCAGACCAGTTCGCTCGTCACGCCCGACGTGCCGTAGACACCCGCGGCCTCGTCGGCGGGGGCCAGCGCGTCCCAGTACGCCTGTGCGTCGCGGGGGTGGGGGACGTCCAGGCAGTCGACCGCGATCAGGGCCGCGTCGCTGTTGTCCTCGGGCACGTCCGAGGCTTCGCCGTCCGCGGGTTCGTCCTTCGCCGGTTCACCGCCCGTGGGTTCGCCGTCCGCGGGTTCGCCGTCCGTCGGTCCGTCCTCCGAAGGTTCGCCGGAGGTGCCCGCGTCGGACTCCTCGTCGGACTCGCCGTCGGCGTCCTCGTCTCCCGCCGCCAGGGCCGCCAGCTTCGTACCGTCCCCGCCGTCCGCCGCGCGCAGCGCCTCGGACAGGCCCTCCCACTGCGCCTCCGGCGTGTACATGGACAGGCTGAGCGCGGAGACCAGGCCCGCCGCGTCGAGCCCCTCCTCGGCGCCGTCGACCGGCAGCGGTTCGCGCCGCGTCCGGTCGAGCAGCCGGTCCACCAGCGTGCGTATCTCCTCGGGCGTCGTACCGGGACAGGCCTCGCCGACCACGTCGGCGCAGGAGTCGGCGTACTCCTCGACCGCGTCCCGGAAACCGGTCGACTGGCCGAGCACGCGCTGCCGCCAGTCCAGGGACGGGTCGACCGCTCCGTCCAGGACCATCGCCCGTACGCGGCGCGGGAACTGCTCGGCGTACGAGGTGCCCAGGCTCGTGCCGTACGACCAGCCGACGTACGTCAGCCTCCGCTCGCCCAGCGCCGCCCTCAGGACGTCCATGTCCCGGGCCGCGTCGTCCGTCCCGACGTGCGGCAGCAGCGGGCCGCTCGCCCTCCGGCAGGCGGCGGCGGTCGCCCGCGCGTCCGCGAGGGCGTCGGCGCGCTCGGCGTCCGTGCGGGGGTAGAGCGGGGCTCCGTGGACTTCGTCCTCCGCCCGGTCGTCGGTGAGGCAGGTCAGGGCCGGCTTGCTCCCGCCGACGCCGCGCGGGTCGAAGGACACGATGTCGAACCGCTCGCGCACGCCCTTGCCGATGTCGTCGGCGACGCCGTCCTTCAGGAGCCGTACGCCGGGCTCGCCCGGTCCGCCGGGGTTCAGGACGAGCGAGCCGAGGCGCTTGCCGGGGACCGCGGTCACCGCCTTCGCCACCGGCAGGGCGAAGGTCTTGCCGTCGCCGGGACGGTCGTAGTCCCTCGGGACGGTGAGCGTCGCGCACCGGAAGTCGCCGCAGGGCCGCCAGTCGAGCTTCTGGCCGTAGAAGCGCCGCAGGTCGGGGCGGGCGGCCGGGTCGGCGGCGGCCGAGGACTCCGGCCGGCTCCCGTCCCGGCCGGACCCGGCCGTGCAGGCGGCCAGGGACGTGGTGCCGAGGACGGCGAGGGCGAGGACGAGGGCCCGGCGGCGGGCGGCGGTGCGGAACACGAGGAACTCCCCTGGATGGTCGGTCCGGGGAAGGATCACGCACCGATGCTGAGGTTTTGCTGAAGAGGCCCCGCCCCTGTACCGCCCCGCCCCGCCCCGTACCGCCCTGCCCCCGCCCCGCCCCGTACCGCGCGTCAGCCCAAGACCGGCAGTCGCAGGACGAACCGGGCCCCGCCGCGTTCGCCGCGTCCCGCCGTGAGCGTGCCGCCGTGCGCGTGGGCGACCCAGGAGGCGATGGACAGACCGAGGCCGGTGGACCCGGATCCGCTGCGGAACCGCTCGAACAGGGCTCCCGCGACCTCCGGAGGCAGGCCGGGGCCCGCGTCCTCGACCGTCAGCGTGCCGTCCCGGCCCACCGTGATCAGCACGTCCGCCGGGGCGCCCGGCGCGTGGCCGTGCGCGAGCGCGTTGTCCAGCAGATTGCCGACGGCCCGGCGTACGAGCTCGGGATCGGCGACCACGACGGCGTCCTCGGCCTCGACCCGGACGCGGTGGCCCTCCGTGGGGGCCTCGTCGACCACCGCCTCCACCAGCTGGTCGAGCCGGAGCGGCTGCCGGACCACCGTGGCCGTACCGGACACGAGCCGGGCGCGGGTGAGGAGCCCGTCGACGAGCCGGCCCATCCCCTCCGCCAGGCGCAGCGTGCGCCGGTGCACGTCCGCGCTGTCCGTCTCGCCGCGCAGCGCCGTCTCGGCGAGCGTCCGCAGGGAGGCGGCCGGGGTCCGCAGATCGTGCGCGGCGTCCGCGAGGAACGCCTCCTGCCGGTCGAGCGCGGCGAGCGCGGGACGGACCGCCCGCCCCGACAGGACGTGTCCGACGGCCGCCGACAGCAGGACGAGCACTGCGCAGCCGCCCGTCACCAGCCACACGAGCCGCCGGTGGTCGTCCCGCTGGGCGGTCGCGTCGGCCACGGTCACGAGCACGCCCTGCGGCGCCTCGCCGTCCGCGGCCTCCGGTGCGTAGAAGGGCTGGGCGAACACGCGCACCGGCTCGCCGTCCGTCGTACGTCCGTCGGAGGCCCGGGCGCCGTCGGCCCGCACCGCCGCACGGCCCGCCTCCAGGACCACGGCCCGGCTCACCGTCAGACACGGCTTCGCCGGCGCGTGCTCGACCGTCAGCGCGCCCCGGTCGTCCCCGTCCACGAGGAGCACCGTCAGCGGCGGGCACGCGGTGTCCACCGAGTCCGCCAGGACGTCCAGGACGAGCCGACCCTCCTCGTCGGTCTCCAGGAGACCGAGGGCCCAGCTGGTGTCCGCGTCCATCGTGTGATCGAGCTGCTCCCGCCAGCGGCCGCTGTCGCTGCGCACGGCGAGCACCGCCATCGCGATCAGCCCCACGGCGCTGGTCAGCGCGAACAGCAGGCTGATCCGCCGGCGCAGCCGCAGCACCCGGGCCGTCGGCGTGAGCGTCGCGGACCGGCTCCGTGACCGGCCGGGCAGCGAGGGTCTCACCGCGCGTCGTCGGGCGAGAGGCGGTAGCCGACCCCGCGCACGGTGTGGATCACCGGCGGGTCCCCGAGTTTGCGGCGGAGCTGGGAGACGAGCACTTCGAGGACGTTCGACCGGTGCTCGGCCATCTCGTCCCAGCAGCTCTCGATCAGCTCGGCGCGGGAGACCGTCTGGTCGGAGCGCGCCGCGAGGACCTCCAGGACCGCGAACTCCCGGCTCGTGAGCGTCAACAGCACCCCGGCCCGGCGGACGTGCCGACGGGCGGTGTCGATCTCCAGGTCGCCGACGCGGTGCACCGGGGGGCGTACGACTGCGGACCGGCGGCACAGGCTGCGCACCCGGGCGACCAGTTCGGGCACGGCGAACGGCTTGACGAGGTAGTCGTCCCCGCCGCTGGCGAAGCCCTCCACCCGGTCCGCCACCGTGTCGCGCGCGGTCAGGAACAGCACGGGCACCTCGCGGCCGGCGCGCCGCAGCCCGTCGACGAAGGCGGCGGCGTCCCCGGACGGCAGCATCCGGTCGAAGACCGCGCAGTCGTACGCCGTGACGAACAACGCCTCGTCGGCCCGGGGCAGATCGGCGGCCTCGTCGACGGCGAGCCCGGCGGCGCGCAGAGCGGCGGCCACCCCGAACCGGAGGTCTTCGTCGTCCTCGACGAGCAGTACACGCACGTCGCACACCCTAAGCCCGCCCGGAAGCCCACCCACAAGTCCGCCCGGAAGTCCGCCCGGAAGCCCGTCCGGCGCGCGGCCCGATCCCCCGTGCGGCAGGGTGGAGCCATGCCCGAACTCCCCGAGGTGGAAGCGCTGCGCGCCTTCCTCGACACGCATCTGGTGGGCAAGGAGATCGCCCGCGTCCTACCCGTCGCGGTCAGCGTCCTCAAGACGTACGACCCGCCCCTGAGCGCCGTCGAGGTCACCGCGGTCGGCCGGCACGGGAAGTTCCTGGACCTCACCACCGGCGGCCCGGCGGGCGAACTCCACCTCCTGATCCACCTGGCCCGCGCAGGGTGGCTCCGCTGGCAGGACCCCCTGCCCTCGGGACCGCCCAGGCCCGGCAAGGGCCCGCTGGCGCTGCGTACCGCCCTCACCGGCGGCGACGGCTTCGACCTCACCGAGGCCGGCACCACCAGACGCCTCGCCGTCCACCTCGTCCACGACCCCCAGGAGGTGCCGGGCGTCGCCCGCCTCGGCCCCGATCCTCTCGACGAGGACTTCGGCCCCGAGCGGTTCGCCGCCCTGCTCGCCGGGGAACGGCGCCGGATCAAGGGCGCCCTGCGCGACCAGGGCCTCATCGCCGGCATCGGCAACGCCTACAGCGACGAGATCCTCCACGCCGCGAAGACCTCCCCCTTCAAACCGACCCGGAACCTCACCCCCGAGGAGACGGCCGCCCTCTGGACGGCGATGCGCACCACCCTCCGCGAGGCCGTCGAACGCTCCCACGGCCTCGCCGCCGGACGCCTCAAGGCCGAGAAGAAGAGCGGCCTGCGCGTCCACGGCCGCACCGGCGAACCCTGCCCCGTCTGCGGCGACACGATCCGCGAGGTCTCCTTCAGCGACTCCTCCCTCCAGTACTGCCCCACCTGCCAGACCGGCGGGAAGATCCTCGCCGACCGCCGCATGTCCAGGTTCCTCACATAAACTCCCGCGCATGCTGCGCGTACTGGCCGTCGACGACGAGGAGCCCGCCCTCGGCGAGCTGCTCTACCTGCTGCGCGCCGACCCCCGGGTGCGGACCGCCGAGGGAGCGGGGGACGCGGCCGCCGCGCTGCGGAGGATCGGGCGCGCCCTGGACTCCGGGCCCGACGGCGACGACGGCATCGACGTCGTCTTTCTCGACATCCACATGCCCGGCCTCACCGGCCTCGACGTCGCCCGGCTGCTCGCCGGCTTCGCCCGGCCGCCGCTCGTCGTCTTCGTCACCGCCCACGAGGGCTTCGCGCTCCAGGCCTTCGACCTCCAGGCGGTCGACTACGTCCTCAAGCCGGTCCGCCGCGAGCGGCTCGCCGAGGCCGTCCGGCGCGTCCACGGCCTCGTGCACGCAGTCCCCGCTCCCGCTCCCGCGCCCGCCCCCGCCGCCCCCGAGCAGATCCCCGTGGAGCTCGGCGGCGTCACCCGCTTCGTCGCCGTCGACGACATCGCGTACGTCGAGGCGCACGGCGACTACGCCCGCCTCCACACCGACCACGGCAGCCACCTCGTCCGCATCCCCCTCTCCACCCTCGAAGAGCGGTGGGCCGACCGGGGGTTCGTCCGCATCCACCGCAGCCACCTCGTGGCCGTCGGCCGGATCACCGAACTCCGTGTCGACGGCGGCGCCACCTCCGTGCGGCTCGGTGCCACCGACCTCGCCGTCTCCCGTCGGCACGCCCGCCACCTGCGGGATCTCCTGACGCGCCGCGCGGGCGGCTGACCCCTACCGGCCCGTGAGCCCTTCCGCTTACACTCCACGGGCCCGTCCGACCGTGAGGGAGCGGACACCGATGTCCGAGCACCAAGCCGCGCGCCGGCCCCGGCGCGAGACCGTCACCTACGCCTCGGCCCTGGGCGACCGGTCCGTGCCCCCGCCGCGCCCGCGTCCCCGGACCCCGCACCCGCCCGCCCGCTCCGAGATCGACGAGCAGACCACCCTCGGCCACACCTACGTCCGCTCCCTGATGCGCAGCCAGCTCCGCGCCGCCCTCACCGCCCTCGGCGCCCTCGCCCTGCTCGTCGGCTCGCTGCCGCTGCTGCTCGCGCTGCCCGCCCCCGAGGCGCTCGTCTGGGCCGCCCTCGGCTTCGGCGTGTACCCGGTCGTCTGGGCCGTCGCCCACTGGTACGTCCGCCGGGCCGAGCGCAACGAACGCGACTTCACCGGCCTGGTGGAGACCGGCTCCGCCGAACGGTGAACCGACCCGTATGAACCAGACCTACGCGGTCGCCGCCGTCACCGCCGTCGTCCTCGCCACCGTCCTCATCGGCGCCCTCGGCCTGCGGATCTCCCGCACCACCTCCGACTTCTACGTCGCCTCGCGGACCGTCCGGCCGGCCCTCAACGCCGCCGCCATCAGCGGCGAGTACCTCTCCGCCGCCTCCTTCCTCGGCATCGCCGGGCTCGTCCTCGTCCAGGGCCCCGCCATGCTCTGGTACCCGGTCGGCTACACCGCCGGATACCTCGTCCTGCTCGTCCTCGTCGCCGCCCCGCTGCGCCGCTCCGGGGCGTACACCCTCTCCGACTTCGCCGAGGCCCGGCTCGAATCCCCGCGGGCCCGGCGGCTCGCCAGCCTCTTCGTCGTCGGCATCGGCTGGCTGTACCTGCTGCCGCAGCTCCAGGGCGCCGGGCTCACCCTGGAGATCCTCACCGGCGCACCCGACTGGGTCGGCGGACTGCTCGTCGCCCTCGTCGTCACCGGCACCGTCGCCGCGGGCGGCATGCGCAGCATCACCTTCGTCCAGGCCTTCCAGTACTGGCTCAAGCTCACCGCCCTCCTCGTCCCCGCCCTCTTCCTGCTCGCCGCCTGGTACGGGGACGGGGCGCCCCGGGCCCGCTTCGACGCCCCCGCCGTGCTGCGCGACCACACCGTCGTCCGGGTCGCCGACACCGTACGGATCGGGCTCGACGCCCCGCTCACGGTCACCGTCACCGGCGGCGTCGACTCCGTCGCGTACACCGGCCGGACCGTCACCCTCGCCCCCGGCACCCATTACGTCCTCGGCGGCACCTCGCTCGCCTTCGCGCCGGGGGCGCCCCTGCCCGACCGGGCCGCCGGCGGCTCCGATCCGCTGGGCTGGTCCCAGCCGCTCGCCGGGGGCCGCGACGGACACCAGCTGTACGCCACGTACGGACTGATCCTCGCCACCTTCCTCGGCACCATGGGTCTGCCGCACGTCGCCGTCCGCTTCTACACCAGCCCGCACGGCCGCGCCGCCCGCCGCACCACCCTCGTCGTGCTCGGCCTCGTCGGCGCCTTCTACCTGCTGCCGGGCCTGTACGGAGCCCTCGGCCGGATCTACGCCCCCGAACTCGCCCTGACCGGCTCCGCCGACGCCGCCGTCCTCGTCCTGCCCGACCGGATCCTCGGCGGACTCCTCGGCGACCTCCTCGGGGCGCTCCTCGCGGCCGGCGCCTTCGCCGCCTTCCTCTCCACCGCCTCCGGGCTCACCATGTCGGTCGCCGGGGTCCTCACCCAGGACGTGCTGCCCTCCCGGGCGTCCTCCCGGGGCGTACGGCACTTCCGCCTCGCGACCCTGCTCGCCACCGCCGTCCCGCTCGCCGTCGGGGTGGTCGCCTCCAAGGTCCCGGTCGCCGACGCCGTCGGTCTCGCCTTCGCCGTCTCCGCCTCCTCCTTCTGCCCGCTGCTCGTCCTCGGGATCTGGTGGCGGCGGCTGACCCCGCCCGGCGCCATGGCCGGGCTCCTGCTCGGCGGCGGCTCCGCCCTCGCGGCCGTGATGGCGACCCGGGCCGGACTCGCCCCCGAGGGCTGGCCGCACACCCTGATGGCCTGGCCGGCGGTCTGGTCGGTCCCCCTGGGCTTCCTGACGATGGTGCTCGTCTCGCTCGCCACCCCCCGCCGGATCCCGCCCGGCACCCCCGCCATCCTCGCCCGGCTCCACCTCCCGGAGGAGATCACCGGGGCCGTACCCGCCCAGGAGGCACGCCGATGACCGCCCCCGGCCCTCGACCACGAGGCACAGGTCCGCGACGGCGGGGTGCGCCGATGACCGCTCCCGGCCCCGACCACGAGGCGCGCGTCCGCGACGGCGAGGTGCGCCGATGACCGCCTCCGGCCGCGATCACGAGGCGCGCGTCCGCGACGGCCAGGGGTGCCGATGAGCGGGATCGCCCTCGCCGCCGCGGCCGCCGCCGGGGCCGTGCTGCTCGCCGCGGGCTTCGTCCTCGGCCCTTCCACCGCCCGGCGCGGCGGGCACGCCGCCGACGCAGACCTCGGCACACCCGTCGAACGGGCCACCTTCCACACCCTGCACACCGCCTCGCTCGCCGCGCCCCCGCTGCGCGCCGGACTCACCGAGGAGACCGCCCGCAAGGCGGCCCGCACGCTCCGCTCGCTGCTCGGCACCGAGGCGCTCTGCCTCACCGACCGGGACGCGGTCCTCGCCTGGGACGGGCCGGGCGAGGACCACCACCGTGCCCATGTCCCCGAGCAGACCGCCACGACCCTGGCGACCGGCCGCAGCCGCTCCGCCCACAGCGGCTGCGACGACCCGCTGTGCCCGCTGCGCTGGGCGGTGATCGCCCCGCTCACCGGGGAGGACGGCGTCCTCGGCGCGCTCGTCGCCTACGGCTCGCGGGAGTCGGCCGTCCTCGTGCGGGCCGCGACCGAGCTGGCCCGCTGGGTCTCCGTCCAGCTGGAACTGGCCGAACTCGACCGCTCGCGCACCCGGATCGTGGAGGCCGAGATCCGCGCCCTGCGCGCCCAGATCTCCCCGCACTTCATCTTCAACTCCCTCGCCGCCATCGCCTCGTTCGTCCGCACCGACCCCGAGCGGGCCCGGGAACTCCTCCTGGAGTTCGCCGACTTCACCCGCTACTCCTTCCGCAGGCACGGAGAGTTCGTCCAGCTCGCCGACGAACTGCGCTCCATCGAGCAGTACCTGGCCCTGGCGGGGGCCCGCTTCGGGGACCGGCTGAAGGTGACCCTGCAGATCGCCCCCGAGGTGCTGCCGGTGGCCCTGCCGTTCCTCTGCCTCCAGCCGCTCGTGGAGAACGCCGTCAAGCACGGCCTCCAGGACCGGGAGCGGGGCTGCCGCGTCACGATCGCCGCCCGGGACGCGGGCGCCGAGGCGGTGGTGACGGTCGAGGACGACGGCATCGGCATGGACCCCGAGCTGCTGCGCGCCGTCCTGCGCGGGGAGCACCCGGCGGGCTCCGGCATCGGCCTGTCCAACGTGGACGAGCGGCTGCGCCAGGTGTACGGGGCGGAGTACGGGCTCGTCATCGAGACCGGCGTCGGCGCCGGGATGAAGGTGACGGTACGCGTCCCCAAGTACCGCCCGGGGGTGCATCCTTCCGCGCCGTAGCGGGTCTCAGCGCAGGTGCAGCGACAGGTGGGCGAGCGGAAGGCCCAGCTTCCAGGCCGGGAGCCAGATCTGCTCGGCCTCGTCGACCGGGCTCTCGGGGTCGGTCCGGCCGTCGAGGTCGGCGGCGCGGATCCAGGTGTCCCGCAGCCGGGCCCAGGCGGTCCGCGCGAGTGCCAGGTCGGGGCCGTCGCCGCCGGCCGCCTGCCGCGCGGCGAGCCGCTCCTCGACCCAGGGCGGCCAGGGCCGGTCGTACGCGGTGTGCCGCAGCCACTCGTCGACCCGGTGGCCGGCCCACGCGCCGGCCGGTCCGTCCGGTTCCCCGGCGAGGTGGACGGTGAGGGTCAGCGCCTGGAGGCCGGCCCGGTACTCCAGTGAGCCGGGGGCCACGAGCGCGGCGGCCCGCAGCACCTCGTCGGCCAGGTACTCGGCGCACAGCCAGGCCATCGGGACGGCGAGGCCGCCGCCGCTCGTGCCGCCGGCGCCGTTCGTGCTCTCGGGCAGCAACGCTCCCACCTTCTCCCCGGACATGAGGGCCCCGGACGTCAGGGGCCCGGGGGAGAGCCTCCTCCGTGAAGGGCGCTCGCGGGTCCCGCTTTGCTCAACTCACCCGTGTGGTTTCGGATACGTTTCCCGGCCGGATCGGTGCGGGTGGGTTTCCTGGTGCCGGGCGGGTCGAGGGTGGCGCGTGGGGCGGGGGAGTCCGGGCCGGCTCGGCCGGGGGCGCGTGGTCGGCTCAGCCCAGGAGCGCGTAGACGGCGGTCGCGTGGGCGGCGGTCTCCTCCGTGCCCTCGGCCGTCATGGTGATGTCGGCGAAGGCCATCCGCTTGCCCGCCTTGGTGAGCCGGGCCCGCACGAGGACGTCGGCGCCGATCACCGCACGCTGGAAGCTGATGGACTGCTGGACGGTGGTCATCGGCACGAAGCCGCCCCGGGCCGCGGCGACCGCGATGACCGTCGCGGTGTCGGCGGCGGCCATCAGGGCCTGGCCGGAGAGACCGCCGCCCTCCCGGGCGAGCCGGTCCGACCAGGGGAGCCGGAGCACGGCCTCGTGGCCGTCGGCCGAGTCGACGGATTCGACGGTGAGTCCCAGATCGAGCACCCAGGGGGCGAAGTTGTCGGCGAGGACCTTTTCGGCGGCGGCGAGTGTCAGCGTCACGGCGTCATTGTGGGGCCCCGGCACGGGCCCGGGCAACGGCCGGGCGGCGCGGCCGGTAGCCGGGCAGGGAGCGGCCGAGCTGTCGCAGGGCGTAGTGCGAGCGGGACTTGACGGTTCCGGCGGGGATGCCGAGCTCGACGGCGGCCTCGTTGACGGTGAGGCCGTGGAAGTAGAGCCGGACGAGCACCGCGCGGTGCTCGGGGCTCAGCTCCCGTACCGCCGCGCGCACGTCGAGCGCGGCCTCGGCCGAGGCGGTGGCGTCGGCGGGGTCGGGCGTCACGGCCAGGACGCCGTCGCCGATCTCGGCGGGCCGGGCGAGGCGTGAGCGGCGGGCGTCGATGGCGAGGCGGCGGGCCACGGTGAAGAGCCAGGGGCGCATCGAGGTGTAGGGGCCGTCGAAGGCCTCGGGGTGGAGCCAGGCCCGTACCAGGGTCTCCTGCGCGAGGTCCTCGGCCCGCTGCCGGTCCCCGTGGGTCAGGCCGAGCAGGAAGGTGAGCAGTGCCGGACCGTGGTCCCGCTGCAGCTCCTCCAGGGTCCGCTCGTCGGTCGTCGCCGTCGTCATGCTCTGCCCGCCTCTCCCACTGCTCGTGGTCCGGGGCGTATACGAGCGCATCCGGACGGCGAGGGACAGGGAACGGACATCGCTCTGCGACGAACGGTCGCACCGAGCGGCGAATGGTACGGCGAACGGTCGGACGGAGCCGGTGCGTCCGTTTCAGCGTGGTTCCTCGCCCGGCGCGGCCTCGACCCTTGACTGCGGCTTTCCCGAAGGGTCAATTCGTCAGAACAGATGTTCATCGCATGATTCAGGTGGAGCGCCGTACATGACCTCACGCACCAGACCCGTGGGGGTGGCGGCGCTCGCCGCGCTCCTGCTCGCGGCGGCCACCGGCTGCGCCGGTGGCGGCGGGCCGGCCGTCGGCGGCCCCACCCCGGGCGACCCGGCCGGGCGGACCGGCACCGGAAGCCCCACCACCCCGTCCGCCGCGCCCGGCGGGGCCTCCGCGCCCGTCGGCTTCACCCTCGTCGCCTCCGGCGACGTCCTCCCGCACGACTCGATCATCCGACGCGCCGCCGAGGACGCGGACGGCACCGGCTACGACTTCGGCCCCATGCTCTCCGGGGCCAAGCCCATCGTCTCCCGCGCCGACCTGGCCATCTGCCACATGGAGACCGTGTACGGACAGGAGGGCGGCCCCTACACCGGCTACCCCGCCTTCAAGTCGCCGCCCGAGGTCGCCGCCGCGCTCAAGGCCACCGGCTACGACTCCTGCTCCACCGCCTCCAACCACACCCTCGACGACGGGGCGGCGGGCCTGCGCCGCACCCTCGACGCGCTCGACAGGGCCGGCGTCCGGCACGCCGGCTCCGCCCGTACGGCCGAGGAGGCGGCGCGGCCCACCCTGCTCAAGGCCGGCGGCGCCACGGTCGCCCAGCTCGCGTACACCTACGACACCAACGGCTATCCGCTGCCCGAGGGGCAGCCCTGGGCCGTGCGGCTGCTCGACGAGAAGAAGGTGATCGCCGACGCGCGCGCAGCCCGCGCGGCCGGCGCCGACGTGGTGGTGGTCAGCGTCCACTGGGGCACCGAGTGGCAGACCGAACCCGACGAGCGGCAGCTCTCCCTCGGCCGCGCGCTGACCGCCTCGCAGAGCGGCGGACGCCCGGACGTGGACCTCGTCATCGGTACGCACGCACACGTCCCACAGCCTTACGAGAAGGTCAACGGGACCTGGATCGTCTACGGGATGGGCGACCAGATCGCCGGGGACATGATCAACCACGAGGGCTCCTACGACCCGCGCGGCAACCAGAGCAGCATCGGCCGCTTCACCTTCGCCCCGCCCAGGACCGCCGGCGGGCGCTGGGAGGTCACCAAGGCCGAGTTCATCCCCCAGTGGTTCGACACCGCGCGCGGCCGCGTGGTGAACCTCGGCGCGGCGGAGGGCGGGGACGCGCACCAGGACGGGATCCGCGACACCATCCGGCAGGTGGTCCTCGGCCGGGGAGCCGCCGGGGACGGCCTGGTGATGGGCCGGTAGGGCGTACGGCCGGTCAGGGGACGACCGTGACCGGCCAGCGGCCCGCCCTCACCAGGCGGACGGCGACCGAGCCGACGAAGCGGTGGCCCGCCGACTCCGAGGCGCCCACCACCACGGCGTCCGCCGTCAGCTCCTCGGCCGCCTGGACCAGGCCCGCGTAGGCGTCGCCCCGGAAGGTGTGGAACTCCCACCGGATCCGCCAGAGGTCCTTCACCCTCTCCGCCGAGGCGCGGATCTCCGCGACGAGGTCCTCGGCGATCTCCTCGGTCGTCCCGGCCACGGGCGCGCCGAACGCCGCGCCCGCCGGGAACACCGGCTGCACGTACACGAGCGCGAGCAGGGCGTTCTGGCGCCGGGCGAGCCCGGCCGCGTACGCCGCGGCGCGCAGGGAGGAGGCGGAACCGTCGACCCCGGCCATGATCACTTTCGGCCCGTCGGCGCCGCGTTCGAACCGGTCGGGCTGCTGTTCGCTCACCCTTCGAGGCTATCGGCTCATCGGGTGTTTTCGGACCGGCGGCCGGTGTCGTTGAACTGCCCGGACCCTCGCCCGTACGAACCATTGGTCATGAAAAAGGATCAGATGCTCGGTGGGCGTCGGGCGGTGCTGCGGCTCGCCGCCGCCCTCGGGGCCACCGTCACCGTCGGAGCCCTCGCGGCGGAGATCCTGAACGAGCCCGAGGCGGAGGCGGAGGTCGGCGAGCGCTGGTCCATCCACCGCAAGGCCCCGG
>NZ_JBEXSZ010000193.1:0-13754 GCF_040613865.1 Streptomyces sp. NPDC006197
GTGGTGCGATGCACTCGCTCTGTTGGCCGATGCCGCGCCTTCGGCAGGGCTAAACCCCGCGTCCGCGGTGGATGTGGAGCTTCCGCGAGCGGGCGCAGCTGGCCCCGCGACATGGGGTCGGTCGGCGAGAGGACGACGACGGTGAGGGCGTCCGCCGGCTTGGCGTCCGCCGGGTCACCGGTCGCGGGGGCCGTGCGGCCCCCGAGGCTCTGCGCGTGCGCCCACTCCAGGACGTTCAGGAGCTGGACCGGGCTCTCGACGAACGCCAGCTGCCCGGTCATGCGGCGACGGTGCCCTGGACCCGGCGGAGCTTCTTCATCGGGCCGAGCTCCGACTCGTACACCTTCTTCACGCCGTCGCCGAGCGCGGCCTCGATGGTGCGGATGTCGCGGACCAGGCGCTGGAGGCCCTGCGGCTCGACGGAGGCGGCCTGGTCGGAGCCCCACATGGCGCGGTCGAGGGTGATGTGGCGCTCGACGAAGGTGGCGCCGAGGGCGACGGCGGCCAGCGTGGTCTGAAGGCCGGTCTCGTGGCCGGAGTAGCCCACGGGTACGTTCGGGTACTCCTCCTGGAGCGTCTGGATGACGCGGAGGTTGAGCTCCTCGGCCTTGGCCGGGTAGGTCGAGGTGGCGTGGCAGAGCAGGATGTTGTCGCTGCCGAGGACCTCGACGGCGTGCCGGATCTGCTTCGGCGTCGACATGCCGGTGGAGAGGATGACCGTGCGGCCGGTGGCGCGCAGCTCGCGCAGCAGCTCGTCGTCGGTGAGGGAGGCGGAGGCGACCTTGTGGGCGGGGACGTCGAACTTCTCCAGGAAGGCGACGGCCTCGGTGTCCCACGGGGAGGCGAACCAGTCGATGCCGCGCTCCTTGCAGTGCTCGTCGATGGCGCGGTACTCGTCCTCGCCGAACTCCACGCGGTGGCGGTAGTCGATGTACGTCATCCGGCCCCAGGGGGTGTCGCGCTCGATGTCCCACTGGTCGCGCGGGGTGCAGATCTCCGGGGTGCGCTTCTGGAACTTGACGGCGTCGCAGCCGGCCTCGGCGGCCACGTCGATCAGCTTGAAGGCGTTGTCGAGGTCGCCGTTGTGGTTGATGCCGATCTCGCCGCAGACGTAGACGGAGTGCCCCGGGCCGGCGGTCTTGGTGCCGAGGGTGCGCAGACGGGTGTTCATGATCGTTCCTTACGGGTTGGGCGAGTTGGGGGTGTCGAGCTCGGGTCCGAGGAGCCAGGCGGCGATCTCGCGGATCGCTCCGGAGCCGCCCGGGGTGACGGTGACCGCGCGGGCGGCGGCCCGTACGGAGTCGTGGGCGCTGCTCACCGCGACGGGCCAGCCGACGAGGTGGAAGCAGGGCAGGTCGTTGACGTCGTTGCCGGCGTAGAGGACGCGCTGCGGGTCGATGCCCTCGGCCTCGCACCACTCCTTGAGGGCGCGGTCCTTGCGGTCGATGCCGTGCAGGACGGGGATCTTGAGCTTGCGGGCGCGGGCGGCGACCACGGCGTTCTGCTCGGTGGAGAGGATGAGGACGGGCAGTCCGGCGCGGCGCAGGGCCGCGATGCCGAGGCCGTCGCCGCGGTGCGCGGAGACGAACTCGCGCCCTTCGGCGTCGAGATGGACCCGGTCGTCGGTCTGGGTGCCGTCGAAGTCGAGGACGACGGCGTCGACGTCGGCGAAGCCGGGCGTGACGGGCTCGTCGAGGAGCGGCGCGAGGACCCTGGCGCGGGCGAGGTCGTGCGGGTCGTCGATCTCCAGGACCCGGGCGGGGTCGGTGACGACGAGCGCGGTGCGGCCGAAGAAGCGGTGCCCGTGGGTGCGGAAGCCGGCCGCGTCCATGGCGTAGACGGCGCCGGTCTCCAGGTACTCGGGCTCGCGGTCCTGGCGGCGCGGGCGGTGCGCCTTGTCGTGGTTGACGCCGGTGGCCCCTTCGGGGGTGTCGCGCCACAGGAAGCCGTGGGTCGGGGCGGCCGTGAAGGCGGTGTCGGCGGCGCCCGAGGTGACGCGCCCGGCGGTCTCGGCGACCTCGGCGGAGGTGAGGAAGGGGCTCGTGCACTGGACGAGGAGGACCACGTCGGCCGGGCGGCCGTGGGAGGCCTCGAAGGCGTCCATGGCGTGCAGGACCGCGGCCTCGCTGGTGGCCGTGTCGCCGGCGATCTCGGCGGGCCGCCGGACGGCCTCGGCCCCGGCGGTGCGGGCCGCGGTCGCGATGGCCTCGTCGTCGGTGGAGACCACGACGTGCGTGACGGTGCGGGCGCCGAGGCAGGCGTGGACGGCGCGGGCCACCAGGGGGACGCCGGCCACCGGGGCGAGGTTCTTGGCGGGCACGCCCTTGGAGCCGCCCCGGGCGGGGATGACGGCGAGCACGGTGGGGGCGGGCCCCTTGGCCGGGCTCGCGGCGGGCCCGGCGGGCGTGGCGGTGGCGCTCATCAGAGTTCTCCCAGGCGGCGGATGACGGGGGCGACGCGCTGCACGCCGTGGCGGTACGCGCCCCGCGCGGCCTCCCGGACGACCCGGCGCAGCCCGCTCTCGCGGGGCTCGGGCGCGGTGACGTCCAGGCGGTGGCGGGCGAGGATCCCGGGCAGGTAGCCGGGGGCCGTCTCCGCGGTGTAGTAGGGGGTGATCGGGGGCAGCGCGGGAAGCGCCAGGAGCTCGGCGACGCGGTCGCGGGCGGCGTCGAAGGCCTGCTCGTACGACCCGTCGGACGCCACGCCCTGCCGGGCGAGCCAGGTCTCGTCGGGTGCCGGCACGTCCCCCTCGTCGAGCCGGTCGAAGGAGGTCAGCAGGCCGGAGCCGACGAAGTGGTGGTTGCCGAGCGCCTCCCGGACCCCGAGGTCGGTGAGGATCGCGGTGGGGATCCGGCGGTGGAGCGCTTCGAGCGCGGCCGTGGAGGAGACGGTGACCAGCAGGTCGGTGCGGTCGAGGACCTCGCCCATGTGTCCGTACACGAGCCGGAAGTTGTCCGGCGGGTCGAGCTCGCGCACCAGCTTCTGGAACGGGAACTCCTCCAGGTGCGTGGTGTGTTCGCCCGGCTTGGAGCGGAGCTTGAGGAGCACCTCGCGCCCCGGGTGGAGGCGGGCGTGCGCGATCAGCCGCCGCAGCACGTAGGCCCGTTCGGCCCGGGTCGCGGGCACGGAGGGCTGGGCGGCGAAGACCAGCGCGTCGCGGCCGGCCTCGGGGGCGTGCGGGGCGCCGCCCAGGAAGGGCAGCGCGGCCTCGACGACGGATCCGGCACCGGCGCCCACGCCCTCGTAGACGGCGCGGAAACGCTCGGCGTCGTGGCGGGAGTTGGCGAGGACCACGTCGGCTCCGTGGCGCAGCAGCAGGCCGTCGGTCAGCTTCTCGTAGACGACGCCGACGTAGCCGGTGACGATCACCGGGCGCCGCTCCAGGGAGAGGTCGGCAAGGCCCTGCAGGACGGCCCGGCCGGTGCCGCCGACCAGGGCGAGCACGAGGACGTCGAATCCCTCGCCGCGTGCCTCCGCGTCCCGTACCGCGCGCAGGAAGTCCGCGCCCGTCACCTCGCGCGGGGCGGCCTGGGACACCCCGGTCTCGGCGAGCTGGCGCGCGGTGGGCGTGGCCCGTCCGCGCAGGACGAACCCGGTGGGTTCGGCGGTCGCCGTGGTGATGCGGCGCGCGGTGAGGGCGCCCCATTTCCACCGGGTGTCGGAGTCGGCGAGTACGGCGACCCGTACCGCTTCTCTGGTACTTGCTGGCACGTCGAGGACGCTAGAAGGGCATTCCGCTTTTCGGCCCAACTGGGTCGCAACAAACGGTGAACAGAGCCTCTCCGCCCGCTGAAGCGGGTCGCCATTCGGACACGGGAAGGCCGATTTCCCTTTCGGGGAAAGGCGGTTAATCGGCCCGCTGCTTGGTGTTCACCGAAAGGCCGCCCGGCGGTCGGTGGGAATGCCGGGGCGGCGCCTAGCGTCGGCCGCGTGGTCAAGCTCTCCGTCGTCGTGCCGTTCTTCAACGTGCAGACATACGCCCCCGACACCCTCACGAGCCTGCGGGCCAACGCCCGTGAGGACTTCGAGTTCCTGCTCGTCGACGACTGCTCGTCGGACGGGACCCCGCAGCTCCTCGAACGGGCCGTCCGCGAGATCCCGGGTGCCGTCCTGATCAGGCACGAGCACAACGAGGGCCTCGCCACGGCCCGGAACACCGGCCTCGACGCCGCCCGCGGCGAGTACATCGCCTTCCTCGACGGGGACGACTGGCTCGCTCCCGGCTACTACGGCCGGCTCGTCGCCGCCGCCGAGGCGCTGCGCTGCGACTTCCTGCGCACCGACCACGTCACGGTCACCGGCCGCAACCGCGCGGTGCGCCGGGCGCCGGTCCCCCGGCGCGGCGAGGTGCTGCGCCCGCGGGACGCGATCCTGCCGTCGCACCGGACGACCTCGGTCGACTACCCGTACGCCTGGGCCGGGATCTACCACCGGCGGCTTCTGGACCGTGGCCTGCTGCACTTCCCGCACGGGCTGCGGACCGCCGAGGACCGGCCGTGGATCTGGAAACTCCACCGCGAGGCGGAATCGTTCGCCGCGATCGGGGAACTCGGCGTGTTCTACCGGCGCGGGGTGGCGACCTCGCTCACCCAGATCGGCGACGTCCGGCAATTGGATTTCATCCGCGCCTTCGATCAGGTGATCGAGGAAACGGCGAAGGACCCTGATGCGGGCCTTCTTCTTCCCAAAGCCGTCCGTACGTATTGCGCGGTGATCTCCCATCACATCGGGTCGATCGAAAGGTTCGAGCCCGAGGTGGCGCGCCGGCTGAAGGCGATGAGCGCGGGCGCGCTGCGGCGGATGCCGCAGGGGGTCCTCGACGAGGCCCTGACCGCGATGGGCGGGGACCGCGCGACGCTGCTGCGCCGACTGCGCAGACGCCGGCCCGCACCACCGCCGACGGCCCCGACCCGCGAGCCCGCGGCCGGCACGGGCTCGGCCTCCGGCACGGGCTCCGGCTCCGGCTCCGGCACGGGCTCGGCCTCCGGCTCCGGCACCGGCACGGGCTCCGGCTCCGGCTCCGGCTCCGGTGGGTCTGTGGAGGTGGTCGCGTGAGTGCCCGTCGGACCACCCAGATCTTCTGCGCCTCCACGCTCTACGGCGCCGTGACGCTCGCCGCGGCGCTCGACAGCGGCTGCTTCGGCCCCGCCGACCGCCGGATCCTCCTCGTCACCAACAACGCGGCCGTGCCGGAGACGACCCCCGCCCTGGACGAGGCCGAGGGCTTCGAGCGGCTGCGCGGCCGCTTCGACTCCGTCCTGTCCTGGAACGAGACGATCTCCCCGCTCCACCCGGCCGGCTGGACCCCGCGCCCGAGCGATCTGCCGCTCCTCCAGCGCCATCTGGACAAGCTCTGGAACCTCGGCGACGACCACGTCGAGCTCGCCCTCGAATCGCTCCAGGTCACGCCCGCCCTCGCCATCGCTCAACTGCTCCCCGACGCGCCGATCACGGTGTACGCGGACGGTCTGATGAGCTACGGCCCGACCCGCAACAAGATCGACCCGCTCGTCGGCGGCCGCGTGGGCCGGCTGCTGCACCTGGACCTCGTCCCCGGGCTCGCGCCGCTGCTGCTCGCCGAGTTCGGGGCGGTGCCGGAGGCGGTGCCGACGGAGGCGTTCACGAAGGTCGTCGAGGAGCTTGCGGGGGCCCCCGCCGCCGGCTCGCAGGACGGTCCCGCGCTGCTCCTCGGCCAGTACCTGGCCGCGCTGAACCTGCTGACCGCCGCCGAGGAGGAGGAGCTGCACCTGCGGATGGTCCGGGGCGCGATCGCCCGCGGCCACCGGCGGCTCGTCTTCAAGCCGCACCCGACGGCCCCGGACGCCTGGTCGCGGGCCCTCGTGGAGGCGGCGGAGGAGCTCGGCGCCGAGCTGACCGTCGAGGACCGGCCGGTGCTCGCCGAGGTGCTCTACCGCGAGCTGCGGCCCGCCCTCGTCGTCGGCTGCTTCTCCACGGCGCTGCTCACGGCGGCGACCTTCTACGGGATACCGGCCGCCCGGGTCGGCACGCGCGCCCTCCTGGAACGGCTCACCCCGTTCCAGAACAGCAACCGGATCCCGCTCACGGTCGTCGACGCGGTCGTCCCGCCCCTGGAGGAGGGGGACGGCGGCGACGCCGAAGTCGGTACGGAGCAGCTGAACGACCTGGTCGCGGCGGTGGGCTTCGCGATGCAGCCGAAGATCCGTCCGGAGCTGCGGGAGCCGGCGGTGCGGCACCTCTCGGGCCCGCTCGCCGAGCGCACCCGGCACCACTTCACCCGGCGCCGCCTCACCGTCCTGAACCTGCCGGGCGGCCTGCCGATCCCCCGCCACCCGAAGCTCCGCCGGCTCGCGCGCCGCGCGCTGCGGCTGCGCAGGGCGTTGAAGCGGTAAGGAACCGCCACCGGAACGGCGGGCCCGGGAACCCGTGCGGGGGTTCCCGGGCCCGCCGAGCCCAAAAGGGATCAGGCGCCCGGGGGATCAGGCGCGGACGATCGGCTCCTGGATCTCGGAGACCCAGCCGGCCGGGTCCTCCGGGCACTCCAGGTACAGCTCACGGGCGTAGCCGGCCGACCGGTAGCCGTTGGTGTCGATCCAGGCGGCCAGGGTCTGCACGGTCGGCAGGATCTCGTCCATCGAACCCCGGTGGACGATGGTGGCCGCCTCCTCGATGCCGGGCAGCACGTGCACCTCGACGCCCTCCGCGACCGTGCCCTCGGGCACGGCCGTCGCGGCGTGCACGACGACCGAACCGTCGCCCTTGCCCGCGTCCTCGTAGTACGCGACGGCCGGGCCGAAGCCGGTGACGCCCGCGCTCTCCAGGCGGCCGCACAGCTCCTCGTACAGCGGCCCGACGACCGGACCGATGTCCTCCGGTCCGAAGCCCGCGGCGACCGAGCTCAGCTCGGCGACGCGGACGGCGGGAACCTTCTTGACGACGACGTCCTGGGTGGACATGCGTCCCTCGCTCTCGATGGCTCGGAGCCTCGCACCGACCTGGGCGAGCCGGGCCCGCGCCGCCTCCAGGGCCGTTTCCAGCTCGGCCTGGCGCAGGCGCAGCATCCCCCGCAGCTCCTCCGCGCCGAGCTCGTCCCGGAGGATCGCCCCCACCTGTTCGAGGGTGAAGCCGAGGTCCTTGAGCGCGATCACGCGGTTGAGCGGGGCGAGCTGGTCCGCCGAGTAGAAGCGGTAGCCGCTGTGCGGGTCGACGTGGGCCGGGCGCAGCAGTCCGATGGCGTCGTAGTGGCGCAGCATCCGGACCGACACCCGCCCGTGCCGGGCGAAGTCTCCGATGGTGAACATGACGCTCCCTACGGAACGGCCTCACACGGTGTGAGGGTCAAGCGCCGGCGGCCGAGAGCTTGACGGCGAAGCCGAGGAAGAGGACGCCGGCGGCCGTCGTCGCGCCGGCCGAGAGCCGCTTGCGCCGCCGGAAGGCGGCGGCGAGCCGGGTGCCGCCGAATATCAGGGTCGTCAGGTAGAGGAAGCTGCCGAGCTGGAGCAGGGTGCCGAGGACCAGGAAGGAGAGCGCCGGGTAGGCGTAGGACGGGTCCACGAACTGCACGAAGAAGGAAATCAGGAAGAGGATCGCCTTCGGGTTGAACAGGCTGATGATCAGCGCGCGGCGGTACGGGTGCTCGGACGGTCCGGCGTCCGGCTCGGCGGCGGACTCGGCGACGGTCTCGTGCCGGGTGCGCCACATGGCCAGGGCGGCCCGCAGCATGCCGATCGCCATCCAGGTCAGATAGCCGGCGCCCGCGTACTTCACGATCATGAAGAGGAGCGGGGTGGTCTGGAGCAGCGAGGCGGCGCCGAGGGCGGCGAGCGTCATCAGGACGGCGTCGCCGGTGAACACCCCGGCGGCGGCCTTGTATCCGGTCCGGGTGCCCTTGCGGGCGGCGACGGACAGCACGTACAGCGAGTTCGGCCCCGGGAGGAGGATGATGAGGACGAGCCCGGCGAGATAGGTCGGCAGATCGGTGACACCCAGCATGAAGCGGAGTGTCGCACACCGGTACGACACTCCGCTTTGAGTTTCAACGAGTGGAATCGACTAGAACGCGTTGGTCGGGACGTACGCGCCCCAGACCTCCCGCAGGGCGTTGCAGACCTCGCCGACCGTGGCCCGGGCCCTGAGGGCGTCCTTCATCGGGTAGAGGACGTTGTCCGTGCCCTCCGCCGCCTTCTTCAGCTCGGCGAGGGCCGCGTCCACGGCCGCCCGGTCGCGCGCGGACCGCAGGCGGGCGAGGCGCTCGGCCTGCTGGGCCTCGATGGCCGGGTCGACGCGGAGCGGCTCGTAGGGCTCCTCGACGTCGATCGTGTAGCGGTTGACGCCGACGACGACCCGCTCGCCGCTGTCGGTCTCCTGCGCGATCCGGTAGGCCGAGCGCTCGATCTCGTTCTTCTGGAAGCCGCGCTCGATCGCGCTGACCGCGCCGCCCATCTCCTCCACCCGTTCCATCAGCTCCAGGGCGGCGGCCTCGACGTCGTCCGTCATCCTCTCGACGACGTAGGAGCCGGCGAAGGGGTCGACGGTGGCGGTGACGTCCGTCTCGTACGCCAGGACCTGCTGGGTGCGCAGGGCGAGGCGGGCGGACTTGTCGGTCGGCAGCGCGATGGCCTCGTCGAAGGAGTTGGTGTGCAGCGACTGCGTGCCGCCGAGGACGGCCGCGAGGCCCTGGACGGCGACGCGCACCAGGTTGGCCTCGGGCTGCTGGGCGGTGAGCTGCACGCCGGCGGTCTGGGTGTGGAAGCGGAGCATCAGCGACTTGGGGTTCTCGGCGCCGAACTCCTCCTTCATCACCCGCGCCCAGATCCGGCGGGCGGCGCGGAACTTGGCGACCTCCTCCAGGAGGGTCGTGCGGGCCACGAAGAAGAAGGAGAGGCGGGGCGCGAAGTCGTCGACGTCCATGCCGGCGGCGACGGCGGTGCGGACGTACTCGATGCCGTCGGCGAGGGTGAACGCGATCTCCTGCGCGGGCGAGGCCCCGGCCTCGGCCATGTGGTAGCCGGAGATCGAGATGGTGTTCCACTTCGGGATCTCGGCCCTGCAGTACTTGAAGACGTCCGCGGTCAGCCGCAGCGAGGGCTTCGGCGGGAAGATGTACGTGCCGCGGGCGATGTACTCCTTGAGCACGTCGTTCTGGATCGTGCCGGTCAGCCTGTCCGCCGGGACGCCCTGCTCCTCGCCGACGAGCTGGTAGAGCAGGAGCAGCAGCGCGGCGGGGGCGTTGATCGTCATCGACGTGGAGACCTCGTCCAGCGGGATGCCGTCGAACAGGACCCGCATGTCGTCGATCGAGTCGATGGCGACGCCGACCTTGCCGACCTCGCCGTGCGCGATCGGGGCGTCGGAGTCGTGGCCCATCTGGGTCGGCAGGTCGAAGGCGACCGACAGGCCCGTGGTGCCGTCGGCGATGAGCTGCTTGTAGCGGGCGTTGGACTCCACGGCGGTGCCGAAGCCGGCGTATTGCCGCATGGTCCAGGGCCGGCCGGTGTACATCGAGGGGTACACGCCGCGCGTGAAGGGGTACGAGCCCGGCTCGCCCAGCTTCACGGCGGGATCCCATCCGTCCAGGGCGTCCGGTCCGTAGACCGGTTCGATGGGCAGCCCCGACTCCGACTCGCGCGCCATGTCCTGTGCCTCCCGATGGACCCGTGGCCCGGGCCTGCCGCCCCGGCCTGCCGCTTCCTCCCCACAGGATGCGCGGTTCGCGGCCCGGGTGCGCAACCACACGCGCGCGGGAAGCATCCCTACGTACACACGACACATCTCGGGGGGCAACGATGAAGCGGTCTTCGTCCGTCATACGCAGAGTGGTCCTGGCGGCAGCGGCGGTGGCACTCGCCGCCGGCTGCACGCCGGACGCCGCCGGCACGGGTACGGGTACGGGTACGGGTACGAGTACGGCTCCCGCGCCGAGCTCGGCCGCGCCCGGTTCCGCGCCCACCGCCACCCCCACCACGGACGACAAGCCGCCGTCCCCCTCCGCCACCTCCGCCTCCCCCTCGACCGGGAAGCCCACGGCGAAGCCCCTCATGGACGACGGGGACGAGAACGAGCAGGTGCGCGAGCTCCAGGCGCGGCTGCGGCAGCTCGACTTCTTCGACCGGGCCCCCACCGGCTTCTACGGGACGATGACGGCGGCCTCGGTCAGGAAGTTCCAGGCGCGCCGGGGGCTGCCGGAGACGGGCACGGTCGACGCGGCGACCTGGCAGCAGCTGCTCTCCGTCACCCGGAAGCCGACCGCCGACGAGCTGAAGCCGTCGACGACGAACAAGCTGGACACCCCGGACCCGCGGTGCATGACCGGCCGGGTGCTGTGCATCAGCAAGGAGAGCCGGACCCTCGCCTGGATGATCGACGGCAAGGTCGTCTCCTCGATGGACGTCCGCTTCGGCTCGGAGAACACGCCGACCCGCGAGGGCCTCTTCAAGGTCGAGTGGAAGGCGAGGGAGTGGACGTCGACGATCTACCACACGTCCATGCCGTACGCGATGTTCTTCAGCCGCGGCCAGGCCGTGCACTACTCGGCGGACTTCGCGGCCCGCGGCTACGCCGGGGCCTCGCACGGCTGCGTCAACGTCCGGGACCGGGTCAAGCTCTCGGCCCTCTTCGACCAGGTGAAGGTCGGCGACAAGGTCGTCGTCCACTGGTAGGGGGCTGCGAGGAGCGGCGGCGGGAGAAGGAAGGGGCGCGGGTGGGACCGGGGGAACGTGTCCCACCCGCGCCAGGTGCGCGGAGCCGTAGGTACGGGGGGAACCCCGGCTCTCTGCGCGGCCGATGACCAGTCGGCACTTCTTACTGCGCCGGGGGGTCGAGAAGTGTTACACCCCGAGCGGAAGGCGTGTCCCGGCGGTGATTCCCGCGGACAGCGCGGCGGTGACTCCGGCGTCGAGGCGGACGCCTCCGTTCTGGTTCCCGGTGCCGCCGCGCTGGTCGCCGCTTCCGCCGGCGCTCGCGGAGCCGCTGCCGGATCCGCCCTTGGAGCCGTCCTTCGAGCCGTCCTTGCGGTCGGAGTCGCCGTCGGAGTCGTCCTTGCCGTCGCCCTTGGAGCCGCCCCCGGCGGAGTCCTGGCCCGCGCCCTCGGAGGTGCCGGTGTCGCCGGAGAGGATCCGGTCGCAGTAGACGCGCAGGGTGTCGCCGTTGCGCAGGGTCTTCAGAAGCTGCTGCCGGCCGGCGGCGTCGAGCTTTCCCGTCCGGTACTGCCGGCAGGCCTGGAGGGCCTTCTCGCGCGCGTCCGCCGAACCGGTGCCGGCCGCGTCGCCGCCGCCTCCGGACGTCCTGCCCGGCGTCGGGGTGCCGGGGGTCCGGGTGACCGTGCCGCGCCCGTCCGGGACGCGGGGAGTGGGGGCGGTGGACCCGGAGTCGGCCGAGGGGGACGCGCCGGGCGTGGGGTCGCCGCCGTCGCCCGGTTCCGTCGGGGGCGTCTCGGGGTCCTGGCGTATGCCGGGCTCCTCGGAGACGAGCGGGTCCGTCGTCTCCCCCGCCGAGACGGAGCTGGCGGGCGCGGGGCCGATCAGCGGGAGCACGCCCGTGCCGGCGGCGACGGCGACGCCGCCGACCGTGACGGCGGCGACCGCGGCGGCCAGTCCGTACCGCACGGAGCGTCCCCAGCGGCGCGCCGGGGCGGTCACGGGCGCGAGCCGTATCCTGCCGAGTTCGCCGACGGCGGCGGGTGCGGAGGCGCCGGCGGCCGCGGCCCGTTCGGCGGTGGCCTTGCGGAAGGCGGCGAGCGCCGCCGCCTCGCCCGGCAGTTCGGTGCGCGCGGCCGGCGGGACGGCCTGGACGCGGGCCGCGCCGAGGGCCTCGGCGAGGCGCTCGGCCTCGGCGCGCGCACGGTCGTCGACGGCCTCGACCGGCTCACCGCGGAGCAGCCGCTCCGCGGCCTCCTGATCGAGCCACTGGTACCGCTCGTCGGCCATCACATGTCCTTCTGCGTACGCGGACGTGATTGCGTCACACCGCCGGGGGCCACGGGCCCCGGTGTGCGGCCGCGTTGCGGAGGGACGCCGTCCAGTGGGACGGCGGTTCCCGGGCCGTCGCCCTGCCCGCCGTCGGCCCCGAGGAGCTCGGCGAGCTTCTTGAGTCCCCGGTGTGCGGCAGTGCGCACGGCGCCGGGGCGTTTGCCCAGGGTGTCGGCGGCGCTCTTGGCGTCGAGGCCGACGACGACGCGCAGGACGACGGCCTCGGCCTGGTCCTGCGGGAGCTGGGCGATCAGCTGCATGGTGTCGCCGGTGGAGAGGGCCTCCAGGGCCTCGCCGGCCGTGTCGGAGTCGGCGGGCTTGTCGGTGAGTTCGGTCTCGTCGGCGCCTATGGCGGGGCGGCGGCCGCGCATCCGGACGTGGTCGAGGGCGCGGTTGCGGGCGATCCGGGCGGCCCAGCCGCGGAACCGGTCCGCGTCGCCGTCGAAGCGGTCGAGGTCGCGGGCTATCTGGAGCCAGGCCTCGGAGGCGACGTCCTCGGCGTCGGTGTCGCCGACCAGTGTGCGTATGTAGCCGAGCAGCCGGGGATGCACGGTGCGGTACACAGTACGGAAGGCGTCCTCGTCCCCGTCCTGCGCAGCGAGCACCGCGGCCGTCAGCTCCGCGTCGTCCCCCAGCACTCCCCTAAACCCTGTTCGTCGGCAGCGTGGCCGCGTCCCGCGTCATCGCGGCTGGTCATCACCGCCACGCCGGCTCGCGCACCTGCACGCTACGTGGTGTCGTGGTGTCCCGTCCACGCGGTCCGGGGTCTTTGTGCAACTTGCAACCTCTGGGTGGCCGGGGGTGGTGTGACAGAAACCGCACCCCTGGCGCTGATAGGAGTACGGAGCCGTGCTGCGGCTCCGTGGACGACGACCGGGGCCTCTCCTGTGGGGGGTGGCGGCCCCGGTCGTCTCCCTTTTCCCCTCCTTCTTCTCACTCTTTCTCGTGACCTTTCACCTCCCGGGGCGCAGTACGCCCTTCGGGTGTCAACTGACCGTTGACAGTGGAGGAGCGTCAACCTAAGGTTGCCTCATGACGAATCCAGTCGGCATGATTGTCCCCGTCCGTCTCGACGAACTCATCGAAGCCATCAAGAAGGTCCACCCGGACTCCCTGGAGCAGCTCTCCAGCGCGGTCATCGCGGCGGACCACCTCGGCGACGTCGCCGACCACCTCATCGGCCACTTCGTGGACCAGGCCCGGCGCTCCGGCGCCTCCTGGACCGACATCGGCCGCAGCATGGGCGTCACCCGGCAGGCGGCCCAGAAGCGCTTCGTGCCCAAGGGGCCCGACGCGGAGAAGATGGACCCGAACTCCGGGTTCAGCCGCTTCACCCCGCGCGCCCGCAAGGTGGTCGTGGCCTCGCAGGAGGAGGCCCGGGCGGCCGCCAACGACCAGGTCACGACCGGTCACCTCGCCCTCGGCCTGCTCGCCGAGCCCGAGTCGCTCGCCATGCACTGGCTGGCCGGGCACGGCGTGACGGGGGAGGCGGTGCGCGACGCGGTGACCCCGACGCTGCCGCCGCGGGCCGAGGAGATCCCGGCGCTGATCCCGTTCGACGCGGACACGAAGAAGGTCCTGGAGCTGACGTTCCGCGAGGCCCTGCGCCTCGGCCACAACTACGTCGGCACCGAGCACATCCTGCTGGCCCTCCTGGAGCACGAGGACGGGCAGGGCGTGCTGAGCGGGCTCGGCGTGGACAAGGCCACGGCGGCAGAACTCCTGATCACATCACAGCGCTTCCGACGGCCGAGTACTTGATCAGTTGCTGATCGCCCGCTGAAAGATCTCGGAGAACTCGCCGTTCTC
>NZ_JBEXSZ010000194.1:0-13718 GCF_040613865.1 Streptomyces sp. NPDC006197
CCTCGGCTGGGACGCCGCCGGAATCGTCGAACGCGCCGCCGCGGACGGCTCGGGCCCCGCCCCCGGCACTCCCGTGGTGACCCTGATGCCCGACGCGCCCGTACCGCCGCCGCCTCCGGCGTTCGCCGGGCCGCCGCAGCCCGGTGGCGCGTACGGCTCCGCTCCGGAGGCCTTCGGCCCCGACGTTCAGCCCAGCGGGAGCACCGAGCGGTCGGACGCATCCCCGGTACGCCGCAGGGCCTCGCCCCGGAGCCGTACGAGTGCCGGGTCCCGCAGTTCGCGGGCGAGCAGCAGTCCGGCCAGCTCCTCGGCCGGCACGTCGGAGCGCAGGGCGCGCACCGCGTCGATCAGCGCCGTGACCGACGGCACGTCGGCGGCCGAGGCCTCGTCCAGGAGCCGGTCGAGCGCGCGGGCCGTTCTGTTCGTACTGTTCCTCCCGGCCCTCACCCCGAGGAGCGGGGCGGCCGCGTCGGGCGGGAGCAGCGCCGCGTACGCCGCGAGCTCCCCGTCGGCCGCGACCAGGAGCAGGTGCTTGGCGAGCAGCGCGGCCTCCGCGAAGGGCTCGCGGGAGGCGAGAGGGACGAGCCCGGCCGCCGGGAGGCCGAGGACACAGCCGGCGTGGAGCAGGATCTGCCGTACGCGCGTGGACTCGGGAGCCACGGGCAGCAGTTCCCCGGTCCGCGCCAGGAACCGGGCGACCACACCGTCGGCCTCCCGGGTGTCCAGGGCCTCGCCTCCCCGGAAGTACCGGCCGAGGTAGGACCGCCACCAGGCGAGCTGCCCCCCGTACAGCCCGGCCACGACCTCCTCGTACGCTCCCCGGGACACCAGGCCCCGCTCCGCGAGGTCGCGCAGCAGGGGCACGAGCTCGCGGTAGACCAGCCGTATCCAGAGGTGGGGCGAGCGCTGCACGCCCCAGCACTGCTCCCGCACGTGGTCGGCGAGGACCTCCTCGACGGCCGTCCGGCCGGCGACGAGGTCCCTGCGCAGTCCGGTGGGCGTGACGTCGAAGCGGTAGAGGTGGTCCTCGGTCAACGGCTCGCGGACGCCCGGCAGCCGGGTGTCGATGAACCGTTCCAGTTCGGCGAACTCGCCGAGCAGCGGTTCGGACGCGACCGCGACGCGGGGGTGGAGCGGATCGGCGAACCGGCCCTTGATCTTGGCGATCTCCTCGGACAGGGCCTGGTAGAGGAAGACCTTGTCGAAGCGGTAGCTGAAGGAGAGCCCGACGTACGGGAAGACCGTGCACCCCCGGCACTCCGGACGGAAGCCCACCTCCTCGTCCCTGACCCGTACGAACTCCTCGTCCCGCACCGCGTCGGCCAGCCCCCGGTCCCACGGCACCGAGTTGTCGAAGGCGTGGTAGCAGGGCAGGACGAGCCGTCCGTCGGGGCCGACCGTCAGGATCCGCTTGTTGGCGTAGCACTGCGTCGGCGCGCTCGGGTCCTGCGTCTCCACGTACTTGCGGAAGTGCAGGTTGATCAGCGAGAAGGGCGCGTACAGCAGACCCAGCAGCAGATCGGGAAGAGAGCCGTCGTCGGGGCCGGGCACCGCGGCGCGGGCCGGTCCGCAGGAGTCCCCGCCGGTCACCGGTCTGCCGTTCTGCTCCACCAGTCTCAGCTTCCGGGCCGTCCTGCGCACGTCCCGGACGGTGTCCTGCTCGTCGAAGTACTCGAACATGGTCGAGAAGTAGACGGTCACCCGGTTCTCCTGGGCGAAACGCAGCAGGTCCGGCACCTCGTCCACGTTCTCCCGCGTCACCACGCAGATCAGCTTCAGGTTCCCGGCGCCGGAGGCGACGATCCCCCGGATCACGTCCAGGGCCCGGTCGAGCGTCGGCACGCCCCGGATCGCCCGGTAGCGTTCGGGCCGCAGCGTGTCCAGGGACACGTTCATGGTGTCGACGTGCGGCACGATCGCGTCGATGTGCTTGGCGAACCGGATGCCGTTGCTGGTGATCTCGACGGTCATGCCGAGGGACTTCGCGTACTGGACGATGCCGTCGATGTGCGGATGGAGCACCGGCTCCCCGCCGGTGAAGTCGACGTAGCGGACGCCGAGCGCGTGCAGCTCGTCCAGGATCCGGCGGCCCTGTTCGAGGGTGAGTTCCTCGTACCCCTTGAACTTGTCGTCCTGCCAGACGTTGCAGTAGCCGCACAGTGAGTTGCAGCGGAAGGTGATGTAGAACCGGGCCGACTCGAAGGAGCCCGCCACGGTCGCGGCGGTGGTGGTCACGGTGTTTCTCCGTCCAGGGGGGGGCGCGCCGGGGATGGCCGGGCGCGCAGGGAAAGGCCCGGCGCCGGAGCGGCGCCGGGCTGCGATGGGCGGTACGGGGTGGGGCTGTTCAGGGGAGTGGAGCAGGGTGGGGCGGTTCAGGGGAGCGGCGCGGGGTGGGGCGGTTCACGGAAGCGGCGCGCCCCGCGCCGCCGTCCACAGCGCGTACCACTCCTCGTGGTCGAGGCCGGGCGTCCGTCCCACCGCGTCGCGGCAGGCCCGGATCCGCTCCGGCCGGGAGGTCCCGACGACCGGGACGATCCCGGCCGGGTGACGCTGGAGCCACCACAGCACCACGGCCTCCGGGGTGGTGCCCTTGGCCTCGGCGAGCCGGGCCACGAGCGCGCCCGCCGGACCCGCCTGCGGGTCGGAGAAACGCCCGCCGGCGAGAGCGCCCCAGGCCTGGAGCTCGATGCCCCGCTCGCCGCAGTACTCCACGGTGCCCGAGGGGAAGCCGACCCCGGCGCCCGCCGGGGTGTTGACGAGCACCGCCTCCTCCACCCAGTCCCTGCGGTGGAGGCTCATCTCCAGCTGGTCGACGGTCAGCGGTACGTCGAGGAAGGACTGGAGCCGTGCGATCTGGGCGGCGTTCATGTTGGACACGCCGAAACGGCGCACCAGGCCCTGCCGGTGCAGGGAGGCGAGCGCCCCCGCGAGCTCTTCCGGGTCGGCCAGCGGGTCGGGCCGGTGCAGCAGCAGGACGTCGACCGCGTCGGTCCGCAGCCGGGCGAGGCTCTCCTCCACCCGGCGCAGCACGCTCGGGCCCCGCAGGTCGTACAGGCCCGGCCGGCCGTCCTCCGGGAGCCGGATGCCGACCTTGGTCTGGAGGGTGATCCGGTCGCGCAGCCCCGGGGCCCGGGACAGCACCTCGCCGAACACGGCCTCGGACTTGCCGTACCGGTAGATGTCCGCGTGGTCGAACGCCGTGATGCCGGCGTCCAGCGCCGCCTCGACCGCGGCCTCGGCGCGGGCGACGTCGGCGGCCCGGTACGGCAGGGCGTCCCAGTCGCCGCCGAGGCCCATGCAGCCGTACACCAGGCGTCCGCCGCGGGGTGTTGAACTCTTCGTCATGCTCGTCGGTCCTCCGGGGGCGATGCGGTGCGGGTCATGAGCCGGGCGCGGCGGCCATGGCGGCCGCCAGCGTCTCGGCGGCGGCCAGGACGGGCAGCTGGGTGTTGGCGGCCGGAACCGTGGGCAGCACGGACGCGTCCGCCACCCGCAGGTTCGCCACACCGCGCACCCGGCCCTCGCCGTCCACCACCGCGGACGGATCACCGGCGGGCCCCATCGCGCAGGTCCCCACCGGATGCCAGTACGTCCCGAGGCGGGCGCGCAGCTCCGCCTCGGGCAGCTCGTGCGCGGCCGGCCCCTCCGGCAGCCCGGCGAGCCCCTTCAGCGCCGCGGACTCGGCGAACCGGCGGGCGGTCGCGAGCCCCGACCGGAGCACGGCCGCGTCCCGCCCGTCCGGGTCCGACAGGAACGCCGGATCGATCGCGGGCGACTCGTCAGGGTCGGTGGACCGCAGTCGTACCCGGCCCCGGGAGACGGGCTTCATGAGGAAGGCCGACACCCCCGCCTCGTAGCGGCCCGGCGGCAGGGACCCGAAGAGCGGCGGCCCGGCGGAGGGGAGGATGTGCAGGTCCCAGCCGCCCTCGGCGGCGTACTCGCTCGCCGCGCGGACGAGGACCCGGCTGACGTACAGCTCGCCCTCGCGCTCCTTCTCGGCGAGGCCCGCGTCCAGCTCCGGGGTCGGCACGAGCGGCAGGAAGACGCCGGGCTGGTCGCTGAGGTTCGCCCCCACACCGGGCAGGTCCACGGCCGGGGAGACGCCGGCTTCCCGCAGCAGGTCGGCGGGGCCGATGCCGCTGCGCATCAGCAGCGCCGGGGAACCGAAGGTGCCGGAGGCCACCACGTACAGTCCCGCGCGGAGCGTGCGGGGCACGCCGCCGGCGTGCACGACGACTCCCTCCACCCGCCCGGCGCGCAGGACCATCCGGTCGGCCACGGCGTTCCCGAGCACCGTGAGGTTCGCCCGCCCGCGGGTGTCCGCGTCGAGATAGACGAGCGCGGCGTTCCGGCGACGGCCGTCCACGGCGTTGATCAGCGGGAGGCCGTAGCCGGGCGCCCCGGGCAGGCCCATGTCGACCTCGGCGTGCCCGAGTTCCCGGGCGGCCTCGACGGCGGCCCGGCTCCACGGGGACAGTTCGCGGTCGGGCACCTCACGCAGGCCCATGCGGCGCACGGCCGCGGCGCGGTACGGCTCCATGGCGGCGAAGCCCCACCGGGGACCGCCCGCACGCTCCCACTCCTCGTGGTCCGCCACCGAACCCCAGGTGTTCCAGCAGCCGTTGACGCAGGACGAACCACCGATCACACGGCCGCGGAACCGATGGACGGGCACGTTCCGCTCCCACACGTCCTCGCGCGGGAGCGCACGGGCGTCGAGCGTCCCGGCCGGCCAGCCGCCCGGGTCCGGGCCGTAGTCGGGCCCCGCCTCGACGAGGCACACGGAGCGCCCGCCGTCCTCGCTGAGCCGGGAGGCGAGCACGCAGCCGGCCACGCCTCCGCCCAGGACGACGACGTCGTAGGAGTCGGCGGTCACTCGGCGTTCCCCGCGGCGGACCGGGTGCCGGTGAGCGCGGCGACCTCGTCGATCAGAGCGGCGCGGTCGATGGCGTCGCTCCCGGTGGCCGGTACGGTGCAGGCGTAGGCTCCGGCGACGGCGCCGTGGAGGGCGCACCGCCGCGGGTCCTCGCCGGCGAGGCGGGCGAAGAGGAAACCGGCCGCGTAGGCGTCGCCCGCGCCGTTGGAGTCCACCACCGGCGCGCGCGGGGCGACGGCCGGGACGTGGACCGGGTCCTTGTCGGCGGCGGTGAGCAAGTAGGAGCCCTCGGCTCCCGCGGTGGCGACGACGACCTCGGCCCGGCCCCGCTCCAGGACGCGGCGCATGGTCGCTTCGGGGTCCGTCAGGGCGGTGGTGGAGACGAAGACGACGTCGGCGCCGTAGGCGAAGGCCTCGTGGTACGGGTTCTCGCCGTCCCAGTTGTGCAGGTCCGTGGAGACGGTGAGGCCGGCCTCGCGCAGGAGGGGCAGGGCGAAGGCGCACGGATAGGTGATGGAGACGTGCGCGTGGCGGCTGGTCGCGGCCAGCTTGCGGACCAGGTCCTCGGGGAGGCGGTCGGACTCCTGCGAGCGGCTGTCGTCGTAGAGCGACAGCCTGCGGCCGTCCGGGCCGACGAGGTTGACGGCCCGCTTCGTACCGCCCGGCAGCGGGACCTCGGTGAAGTCGATGCCCCTGTCGCGGTGGAAGGCGCGGACGAGGTCTCCGGACGGGTCGTCGCCGATCATGTCGACGTGGTGGGTGCGCAGCCCCAGGGCGTGGAGACCGAGGGCCACGAAGTCCCCGGTCTGGCCCGCCCGGGTCTCGATGCCCGGTCGGATCATGTAGCTGTCGGCGTAGGGGAGCGGGAGTTCGGGGACGTAGACGATCGTGTCGACGCCCGACCCTCCCAGGACGAGGACGTCGTAGTCGCTGCTCATGGCTGTTCCTCTCGCGTGCGGGTGCTGTCGGCTGCCGCGGATCGCGGGTGGGCCCGGCGCGGCCGGGCCCACCCGGGGCGCGGGACGGATCAGTCGCGCCAGGTGTCCGTGAGGGACACGGTGCCCTCCGTCGGCACGGTGGCCGTGCGGTCGGCTCCGCTCTTCCAGGTGACGTTGCCGGCGGCGTCCTTGCGGACGTACTTGTAGGCGAAGGCGGTGCCGGCGGGCAGTTCCAGGCCGAGCTTCCAGACGGGATAGCCCGCCGGGTCCAGCTTGAGGGCGGCGGCGGGCGACCAGGCGCCGAGGGCGGGGATGTCGCCGACGACGTAGACGTTCTGGCCGGGGACGGTGGTCGCCGTGACCGCGAAGGAGGCGCCGGTCCGCGTCTGCCCGGCGGAGCAGGGGTTGCCCGTCGCGACGATCCCGCCCTTGACGGTGACGTCCCCGGAGCCCAGGGAGTAGTCGGCGCCGTTGTTGTTGTCCCACGTGCCGGAGCCGTTGTTGAACGCGGCCTTCAGACCGGTGGCGGAACCGAGCGCGACGCTCTTCTTCACCCAGCCGGCGCAGGCGGCCTCCATGGCGACGCCGGGGGCCGTGGTCCACGCGCCGCCGGTCGGGGCGTAGTGGAGGCGGTAGGCGGACCAGTTCTTGTCGGTGCTGTAGTAGACGGTGGCCGCGTCGTCCGTCGGCCGGTCGCCCCCGACCGCGCCGACGTGCAGCGCGATCGCGTCGTTCCCGCCCACCGTGGCCGTGAACCTGCCGTCGGAACCGACGGTGTGCGTGGGGCCCGTGCAGCCGCCGCCCGGGACCGGGTCACCGTGCTGGACGTCGCAGTACGTGCCGGCCGGCAGCGAGGTCTGGAACGTCCGGGTGATCCCGCCGGCCTCACGGTTGACGGCGACGAACGCCTTGTCGCCACGGCCGAAGGCGATGGCGTTGTCGCCGTCGTCCCACCAGTTCGTGATGCCGGTGCCCTCGGCGGCGTTGCGGAACGCGACCATGTTGGCGATCTGGCGCCAGGCGTGCTGGCAGGACCATCCCTTGCTGAAACAGGCGGTGACGTCATGTCCGTCGGGGGCGCCGTCGTCACGGCCGGCGAACTCGTAACCGGAGTGCACCGACGGGGTGCCGTAGGGGTGGGCGAGCATGAAGACGTGGGCGAGGGTGTACGTGGCGCCGTCCCGGTAGTTCAGGCCGTTGCCGTTCCGTTCGGTGTCATGGTTGGTGACCATGGTGCCGCTCTGCCCGGAGGGCATGTATCCCCAGGCCTCGCCGAAGTTCTTGAGGTAGGAGAGCTTCTCCTTGCCGAAGATCCGCTTGAGGTCGGTGGTGTAGCGGAACTCCTGGACGTCGCCGTTGCCGAGGTATTCCGTCGGTGAGACGGCCTCGCCGGCGCCGAAGACCGCCTCCTGGATCCAGTAGGCGTCCGGGTCGGTCAGCTTGGAGCGGATGGCGGTGAGGTCACGCGCGGGTACGTGCTTGACGGCGTCCACGCGGAAGCCGTCGACGCCCAGGGACGTGAGGTCGTCGAGGTATCCGGCGACCTTGCCGCGGACGTGCTCGCTGCCGGTGTCGAGGTCGGCGAGGGACGGGTTCCCGGCCTCCCCGAGCTCGCACTCCTGGACGTTGTGGCGGTCACCGTAGTTGCTGCCGATCGGGCGGCGGCACCCGTGGAAGTCCCCGTCGGAGTAGACGCCGGGGTAGTCGTACTTGCCGTACTTCGTGCCGGCGGTACCGGTGCCCGAACCGGACGTCATGTGATTCAGGACGGTGTCGGCGATGACCTTGACTCCCGCGCCGTGGCAGGTGTCGACCATGTTCTTGAAGGCCGTGCGGTCGCCGAGCGGTCCCTGGAGCCTGTAGCTGACCGGCTGGTAGGCGGTCCACCAGGCGCTGCCCTGGATGCGTTCCTGCGGCGGCGAGACCTGGACGAAGCCGTAGCCCTTGGGGCCGAGGGTCCGTGTGCACTCGCGGGCGATGGAGTCGAAGTTCCACTCGAACAGGACCGCGGTGACCTTCTTGGCCCCGTTGACGCCGGGGGAAGCCGCCGCGGGCGGGGCGGACACGGTGAGCGTGGAGGTGAGACCGAGCGTCAGGACGGCGGACGCGAGTACCGCGGTGGTGCGCCTGGACGCGGCGGTGAGACCGATCGTCATGGGGCTCCTCTTACGGGTGCGGGTGCGGGTGCGGGGAGGGGGCGAGGCTCGTACGCCCCGAGGAGACTGGAAACTCTTGCTGTAAATTTCCGCAAGAACTTGAGCAAGCTAGGGGTGAACTCCCGGGACAGTCAAGGGTTCTGACGGAGCGTCCCGGCACCCGCGGCGCGTGATCCGTCGATCGGTGCTCGCCGTCCGCCGATGTTCAGCGCCCGGGTTCCCACGGTCGGAACCACGGGTCGGGCCACGCCTCGGCCACGGCGAGCAGTGGGTAGAGGGTCGCGCCGTCGATGCTCTCGCGGATGACGTCGGCGTGGCCGCCGTGCCGTGCCGTCTCCTCGATCAGGTGCAGCAGGACCCAGCGGACCGACCACTCCTCGACCTCGGCGGGAAACCAGGGAAGTCCCCGCGGCACCGGAACGGCCTGTCCGAGGTCCGGAACGCCGGCGATCACCGCGTCCGTCCGCTCGGCCGCCTCCGCGTGCGCGGCCAGCGCCCAGGCCAGGGTCTCCTCCGGGGCGAGCCGGAACTCGTCGTCGTCCGACTCGTCCGCCTTCCGCTGCGGCCCACGCTGCTGCCGCAGGATGAGGTCGGTCCAGAAGGTCTCGCACCGTGCGGCGTGCTTGATCAGTCCGCCGATGCTCAACTCGCCGGCGGAGGCCGTCATGCGGGCCTGTTCGTCGGTCAGGCCGTGGGCGGTGACGCGCAAAGCGCGCCGCTGGTGGGCGAGGTAGGCGGTCAGTGCCGTGCGCTCATCGGCGACGGGCGGGGCGAATCCCGGCATGGCTGAACCCTCTCGGAATTGCAAACACTTGCAGAAAGTTTCGGCCGGACTCTACTGCCATGCCCCGTCGGCGCACACCGATGCGGCCGCCCCGTCCCGATCCCGCCGGGCGCCGAGTGCTCACACCACGTTCATGATCGCGTCGCGATCCCTTCGCGAAGCTCCCCTAGCGTCCACGGCGACCACCTCCCTACCAAGGAGTAACGTGAGCGCCTTCGCTCTTGGCGGCCTGACCGCACTCGCCACCGCGTTCGCCCTGACCACCGGACCCGTGAGCCCGGTCCCCGTCACCGCCACCGTGGAGACCCCCGCGGTGTACGACGACCAGGCCGGCGGCAACGCCGACGCCGACGACCCGGCCGTCTGGGTCGACCCCGAGAACCCCGGCCGCAGCATCGTCGTCGGCACGCTGAAGGAGGCCGGCCTCGACGTCTACGGCCTCGACGGCCGCCGCCTGCAGCACATCGCGGCGCCCCCGGCCCCGAACGAGGACGCCAAGCCCGGCCGCTTCAACAACGTCGACATCGTCTACGGGTTCGAGCTGGGCGGCCGGAAGACGGACCTGGCCCTCGTCAGCGACCGGGGCCGCGACCGCGTCCGCGCCTTCGCCATCGACCCGGCCGCCGTCGCGGCCGGCAAGCCGCCGCTGAAGGACGTCACCGCCCCCGGCGCCGCACCGGTCTTCGCCGCCGACGAGACCGGGGTGGAGGACCAGCGCACCTCCTACGGCCTGACCGCCTTCAGCGACGACGACAACGCCTACGCGGTGGTCTCGCAGCGCGAGGAGACCCGGCTGCGCCTGCTCCGGCTGACGGACGACCACGGGCGCGTCGGCTACGAGACCGAGGACACCCTCGACCTCCCCGCCACCTTCACCCTGCCCGACGGCAGGACGTGGGCCCCGTGCGCGGACCCGGGCGAGAACCCCCAGGTCGAGGGCATGGCCGTCGACCTGGAGGAGCACGTCCTGTACGCCGCCCAGGAGCGGGTCGGCCTGTGGCGGATCGACCTGGACGACGAGGAGTTCGAGGACCCGAAGCTGGTCGACCGCGTCCACGAGTACGGCACGCCCTGGACGTACGACGCGGCGGAGGAGGAATGCGTCCTCGACACCGCGCACGACCCCGGCTTCGGCGGTGAGCACCTGCGCGCCGACGCGGAGGGCGTCACCGTCTACCACGCCGAGGACGGCGCCGGATACCTCCTCGCCTCCAGCCAGGGCGACAACACCTTCGCCGTCTACGAGCGGGACGGCGACAACGACTACGTCGGCTCCTTCCGCGTCGGCGACGGCACGGTCGACGGCGTGCAGCACTCCGACGGCTCCACCGTGGTCAACGTCCCCCTCGGCCGGAACTTCCCCAAGGGCCTGCTGATCACCCACGACGGCGAGGCGACCCCCGCCGACGGCGACCGGGCGGGCACCGACTTCAAGTTCGTCCGCTGGGACGCCGTCGCCGGAGCCTTCCCCGCCCCGCTGACGGTCGACACCGACTCCTTCGACCCCCGCGACGCCGACTGACCGACCGGGCCCACGACCTGAGACGACGTCATACCGCCTCGGCGCGGCGTGCGAGCATCGGTTGCACCTCGTGATGCGCCTGGGGTGAGGGGACCCGACCGTCCCCTCACCCCGGGACGCGACCATTCCCTCGGGAGGACGGAGAGTGCAGCAGTGATCGGGACCGTGTTCCGCAGTGAGGACGTCCCCGCCGGTGAGCGGTTCGACCGCTGGCGTGAGCTGATCGGCCACAACCGCGCGAACGACACGACCAGCCTCCACGTCGCCGACTTCCGGGCGGAGTTGCGCGTGATGGAGCTGGGGCCCGTGTCGGTGTGGCAGACGTCGTTCTCGCCCGCCCGCTTCCGGCGGACCGCGCGCCGGATCCGCAGGAACGACCCCGAGCTCTACCACCTGTCCTTGCTGACCGACGGCGGGATGACGTTGGTCCAAGAGCGTGGGGAGACAGCCACGATCGGCCCCCGCGGTCTCCTCGTGGACTCCAGTTGGCAGGTGTGCGAATCCCACGCCCATGCCTCGGACCCCACGGCCGAGGGGCGGCCCGGCGTCGTCGCCGGTGTGGGCGTGGACCTGCCCAAGGCCCTGCTGCCCCTGCCCCCGCACCAGGTGGAGCAGCTCCTCGGACGCGAGCTGTCGGTGCGGAACGGCACGGGAGCGCTCCTGGCGGACTTCCTCGTCGGCCTCGGCCGGCAGGCCGACACCCTCCAGCCGGCCGACGCGCCCCGGCTGGGCACGGTCACGCTCGACCTGGTCTCCGCCTTCTTCGCCCACGCCCTGGACACCGAGGCCGGCCTGCCGCCGGAAACCCGGTACGAAGTGCTGGCCCGGCGCATACGGGCCTTCATCCGGCAGCACCTGTCCGACCCGGAGCTGACCCCGGCGACGGTCGCCGCCGCGCACCACATCTCCCTCAGCCACCTGCACCGCGTCTTCGGCGAGCAGTCCCGGGGCGAGACGGTCGCCGCCTGGATCCGCTCCCAGCGGCTGGAGGGGATCCGCGCCGACCTGGCGGACCCCGCACTGCGGACCGTACCCATCCACGTGCTCGCCGCCCGGTGGGGCATGCCCCGCGCCTCCCACGTCACCCGCGTCTTCCGCGCCGCCTACGGGCTCTCCCCACGGGACTACCGTCAGCAGGCCCTGCCCGAGCGGGCCTGAGGCACCGCTCGGGGGAGGCACCCGTCCGGTACGGGCGCGGTGGACACCAGGGGCCGGACACGGATCGTGAAGACGGTGAGGACGGATCGGCAACACGGCCGGACGGACATCGGGCATTCTCGCCATGCGCCGCTCCGAGGGCGGCGCACGAAAGCCGAGGAGTGGGATTGAACACGCAAGATCCGACGTCGGGGATGCCCGCGTCCGGGAAGGTGTGGCTGGTCACGGGGGCCACGTCCGGTTTCGGCCGGTGCATAGCCGAGGCCGCGCTCGAAGCGGGGGACACGGTCGTCGCGGCGGCCCGCCGGCCGGCGGTCCTGGACGACCTCGCCACGACGTACCCCGGCCGACTGGTCCCGGTGGCTCTGGACGTCACGGACGCCGCCGGCGTCGACGCGACGGTCGCCGACGTGGTGGCGCGATTCGGCCGGATCGACGTCCTGGTGAACAACGCCGGCCGGGGCCTCGTGGGCGCGGTGGAGGAGACCACCGACAGGGAGCTCCGGGACCTGATGGAGCTGCACTTCTTCGGGCCCGCCCGGCTCACGCGCGCGGTCCTGCCGCACATGCGCGGGCAGAAGTCCGGTGCCGTCGTGCAGATGAGCAGCATGGGCGGACGCCTGTCCTTCCCCGGCGTCGGCGCCTACTCGGCGACCAAGTTCGCCCTGGAAGGGCTCACGGAAGCGCTCGCCGCCGAGGTCGCTCCGTTCGGCATCAAGGCTCTCATCGTCGAACCCGGCTCGTTCCGCACCTCCTTCGCCGGCGGCGACGCCCTGCAGCAGACGGCCGAGATGCCGGAGTACGCCGAGACGGTCGGCGCCGTGCGCAGGGGCCTGCCGGACAGCGACGGCAAGCAGGCAGGCGACCCGGTGAAGGCGGCCGCGGCCATTCTGAAGGCGCTGGACAGCGAGGACACCCCGCTCCGGCTCGCCCTGGGCAACGACGCGCTCGACGCGATCACCGCCCACGCCGAGACCGCCCGGGCGGAAGCCCGGGCCTGGGAGTCGGTCAGCCGGGGCACCGACTTCGACGCCTGAACGCACCGGACGTACGCACCGGCCGAGCACCTCGGCCGTGCACCTGCTGACCCACCGGCGGTTCGGTGAAACCCCTGTCTGCCCGGTCACGGTCATGAACAGGACGTCGAGCCGCACGGGCCGTGTGACGGAGAGCGGGGCCCCTCGTCCGTGACGAGGGGCCCCGTGCTCTCCCGGGCGGCCGTCAGCCGGGGCCACCCCCATGGGACCGGCGTCGGCTCATTCCGCCCCGGGGCGCGGGAACGCCGTGCGGTGGGCCGTGGCCCACTGGCGGAAGGTGCGGGGCGGTCTGCCGGTCACCTGCTCGACGGTCGGGTAGACCTGGGACTCGTCGAGGGTGCCGTCGCCGTAGAAGCCGAAGAACGCCTGGATGTACGGCTCCGGCACGCCCGCCGCGGCCATGTCGGCCCGGCCCTCCTCGTCCGAGAGGGCGTGGAAGCGCAGGTCGCGGCCGAGGACCTCGGCGAGGACGGCCAACCGCTGGGCCGGCAGCAGCGGTTCGGGGCCGCTCAGCGGGTGGACGCGTTCCTCGTGCCCGGGGTCGAGCAGGGCGCGGACGGCGACGGCGGCGATGTCGTACGGGTCGACCGATGCGACCGGCACCGTGCCGAACGCGTCCCTGACGACGTCGCCGGCGCGGAGCTGCGGCAGCCACCGCAGGGCGTTCGACATGAAGGCGTTGGGCCGCAGGAACGTCCAGGCGAGGCCGGACTCCCTGACCGCGGTCTCCGAACCGATCATGTACTCGGACAGGACGTTGCGGGTGTCGGTGGCGACGGTGGCGAGACTGGAGAGCAGGACGACGCGTTCCACCCCGGCACGGCGCATGCGGGCCAGCAGTCCGGGCATGTCGGCGTAGCCGGGGAGCAGGAACACTCCCCGTACACCGTCGAGGGCCGGCCCGAGGGAGTCGGGGTCGTCCAGGTCTCCGACGGCCTGTTCGGCCGGTACGTCGGCAGGCTTCCGGACCAGTGCGCGTACGGGCTCGCCGGCGCGGGCCAGTGCCTGGACGACCTCTCCGCCGACGTTTCCGGTGGCTCCGGTGACGAGGATCATGACAGCGTCCGCGCGAAGTGGGCGGCCACCGTGTCGACGGCGAGGGTGACCTGCGGCTCCTGGTCGTAGAAGTCGAACTGGGTGCCCTGGCTCCAGAGGATGTCCTTGGGGCCGGCGAGCCCCGCGTGGAAGCGGCGGGCGCCGTCGGGGATCGCGGCGTCCTCGCTGTGCACCAGCAGGGTGGGCCGGTC
>NZ_JBEXSZ010000195.1:0-13683 GCF_040613865.1 Streptomyces sp. NPDC006197
GGACGTGGCGCGTGTATTTTCGGTCCGCGCGCGAGGCGTTTCCGGGACGGGCCGCGGACCCGCGCACCCGGACCCTTTCCCCTCGCATCCCTGAACGCGGGCGGAACCTGGCGTTCCATCAGGACCCGCACACCCCTTGATGTGACGTGCCCATGTCGTCACCCTGTTACCTGGCGCACCCCCCACGGAAACCTGGCGCCGCCACGATGACCGGGCCCGACCGCCCGGCACCCCGCGGGGACGGCCGCCGGCCAAGGTCCCCCCACATCAAGGGAGTTCACATGCCCATCGGCAAGATCTACGCGCGTCGACTCGCCGTTCTCGCCACCTCCGCCACCCTCACGGTCACCGGCCTCCTCGCCACCGCACCGGCGGCGCAGGCCGCCATGCCGACCCCGGTCAGCGCCGCGACCGCCCGCACCTACCTGGCCGCCCTCACGGTCAAGGCGGAAGGTTCCACCACGGGTTACAGCAGGGACCTCTTCCCGCACTGGATCACCCAGTCCGGCACCTGCAACACGCGCGAGACCGTCCTCAAGCGCGACGGCGTGAACGTCGTCACCGACTCCAACTGCGCCGCGATCAGCGGCAGCTGGTACTCGGAGTACGACGGCGCCACCTGGACCGCCGCCTCCGACCTCGACATCGACCACATGGTCCCGCTCGCCGAGGCCTGGCGTTCGGGCGCCAACTCCTGGACCACCGCCCAGCGCCAGTCCTTCGCGAACGACCTCACCCGGCCGCAGCTCATAGCCGTCACCGACAACGTCAACCAGGCCAAGGGCGACCAGGACCCGGCGACGTGGCTGCCCTCGCGGACGGCCTACCGCTGCACCTACGTCCGGGCGTGGGTACAGGTGAAGTACTACTGGAACCTCAGCGTCGACTCCGCCGAGAAGAGCGCCCTCCAGTCCGTCCTCAACGGCTGCTGACCACCGCTCCGCTGAGCCCGCATCAGCGGCGGCCGCCGGGGAGTGAACCTCGCCACACGCTCCCCGGCAGCTGAATGTTGAACTTGCAAGCACTAGTGAGGGGTGCCTAACCTAACGACTTCATCGGTTTCCGTCCCCCCGCGCCCCGTTCCCCACGGACGAGGCCAGACCGAAGGAGTCCCGCCCCCCATGACCGACCTGAACGCCCCGAACAACGCCAAGGCCGGCACGACGTCCGGCACCCCCGGCTCCCCTGACGCCCCCGCGAGCCTCGCCGCCCGCCTGAACCAGGCCCAGCCCTACGCGCTCGGCCTCTTCCGCATCGTCGTCGGCCTGCTCTTCGCCTGCCACGGCGCCTCCTCGCTCTTCGGTGTCCTCGGCGGCAGCGCGGTACCGGCCGGCACCTGGCCGGGCTGGTACGCGGCCGTCATCCAGCTCGTCGCCGGCATCCTGGTCCTGGCCGGCCTCGGCACCCGGAGCGCCGCCTTCCTGGCCTCGGGCTCGATGGCGTACGCGTACTTCAAGGTCCACCAGCCGGAGTCGCTGCTCCCGATCCAGAACGGCGGCGAGAGCGCGGCCATGTTCTGCTGGGCCTTCGCGCTGCTCGTGTTCACGGGCCCGGGCGCGCTGGCCCTCGACCGGCTCTTCGGCGCCGGGGAGACGACGGCCGCGAAGGCACGGGAGGATCGGGGCGCGCCGGTCGCGGCCTGACGTACGAGCGGGACGCCGGTCTCGGCCTGGCGTACGAACGGGGCGCGCCGGTCGCGGCCTGACGTACGAGCGGGACGCCGGTCGCGGCCTGACGTACGAGCACGACTACCGGGAGGGGCCGGAAACCGCAGCACGGTTTCCGGCCCCTCTCCCACCGGCGCCCACCCGCATACGCGTCTCCCCCCACGGGCCGGCGCCGGTGTCGGCCCCCGCACCCACCAGCGGTCGGGCGCCCGCCCCCGCGTAGGCTCAGGCCCGTGAATCTGCTCGATACCCTGGGCTCGCTGCGGTCGCTCACCGCCGGCCCGTGGATCTACCCGGTCGTGGCGACGTCGATCCTGCTCGACGTCTTCCTGCCCGTGCTGCCGAGCGGTTTCCTCGTGATCACCGCCGCCACGGCGGCGGCGACGGCCACCGGAGCCTCCACCGGCGTGCCGTCGCTCCTCCCCCTGCTCCTCTGCGCGGCCGGCGCCTCGGTGCTCGGCGACTTCCTCGCGTACCGCCTGGCGCTGCGCGGCGGGGCCAGGCTGGACCGGGCGATCGGACGCTCGCGCCGCCTCTCACTGGCGCAGGAACGTCTCGGCACCGCACTCGCGCGGGGCGGCGGACTACTCGTGGTGCTCGCGCGCTTCGCCCCGGCCGGCCGCTCCGTGGTCTCGCTGGGCGCGGGCGCGGCGAAGCGACGGGTCGAGGAGTTCCTGCCGTGGTCGGCGCTGGCGGGCGTGACCTGGGCCTCGTACAGCGTGGGGCTCGGCTGGCTGGGCGGTCAGTGGCTGGGCGCGACCTGGTTCAGCGCGGGGGTGTCGACCCTCGCGCTCTTCCTGGCGGGCGGTCTCGCCGCGTACCTCATACGGCGTCCGGCTGCGGCTCCCGCGCCCGCGTCCTGACGGCGGTCTGGTTCTCCCGCGTTCTGACGGCGGCGGTCTGGTTCTCCCGCGTTCTGACGGCGTCCGGCCCAGGCTCCCGTGTCCCGACGGCGGCGGTCCGGGTCTCCCGCGTCCTGGCGGCGGCCCGGGTCTCCCGCGTTCTGACGGCGGCGGGGTGCGCGCCGCGCACCTCCAGGCCGGCGAGGAGTCTCGCGGTCGCGTCGGCGATCTCGTCCACGGCCCGCTCGAAGACCTCGCGGTTGTGGGCGGCGGGGGCGCGGAAGCCGGAGACCTTGCGGACGTACTGCAGGGCGGCGGCGCGGATGTCGTCCTCGGTCGCCTCCTCGGGCAGGACGGGCGGGCGGAGCGTCTTGATGCTGCGGCACATGCCTCCAGTGTGGCGCGGGCCACTGACAACCGCCCCGGACGAGCCGCGATCCCCGGAAACAACCGCTCAGCGGCCCCTCCCCGCCCCTCCCCCCTCTTCCTCACCCACCCAGACCGCGTCTGCTCCGTGCGTTGATCTCGGCGGTGCGGGCGCGCAGTTCGTGCAGGGGCGTGGCGAGCTGGACGTCGGCGGGCTCGGCCTCCCACTCGGCGCCACCGTGGACGGCGCGGATCAGAAAGCGTCCGGAGACGCTCTCCACGTAGAAACCGACCCGCCCCGTGGCGGTGTCGCGGACGAGGTCACCGACCTCGGGCAGTGGCTGCACGCATCCCCTCCGTCCCGGTTCCTGAAGCTTGGGGACACTCAGGGAAGCGCGGCGACCGGGCCCTGTCAACGTATCTCTAGAGATGTCCCCCGATGGATGGATCGACCGGGCGGGACGGCGTACAGGCGTGCACCCGGGCCGAGGGGCGCGCCGTAGGGTGTCCCGCAGACGAAGGGAGTGGTCCACCCGTGACTGACCAGGACAGCGCTCGTCGGCCCAAGTACCAGCGCATCGCCGACGAGTTGAGGATCGCGATCCAGTCGGGCGCCTTCGCGCCGGGTGATCGCCTCCCCGGCGAGAACGACCTCATGACGACCTACGACGTGGCCCGCATGACCGCTCGCCAGGCCCTGTCCGTGCTGCGTACGGAGGGGCTCGCCGAGGCGCGCAAGGGCGCCGGGGTCTTCGTCCGGGTCTTCCGTCCGCTGCGCCGCCGGGGCATCCCGCGCCTCGCCGGGGACCGGTGGGGCAACGGCCGCTCGGTCTGGTCGGCGGACGTCGAGGACCGGGAGCTGGTCGTCGACCAGATCGAGGTGGGCGAGACGGAGGCCGGCGACCGGGTCGCGGGGGCGCTGAACCTGGCGCCGGGGGCGCCGGTCTGCGTCCGGAGCCGCCGTTTCGTCCTCGACACGAAGCCGGTACTGCTCTCCGTGTCGTACCTCTCCGCCGAGCTCGTCCGCGGTACGCCGATCACCGAGCCGGACACGGGCCCCGGCGGCACCTACGCGCGGCTGACGGAGCTGGGGCACCGGCCGGTGCGGTTCCGGGAGGAGATCCGCTGCCGGATGCCGACGGCGGAGGAGTCGGACCGGCTCTCCCTGGAGTTCGGGACGCCGGTGGTGCTCATCGGCCGCACGGCCTTCACGGAGCCGGGGATGGCGGTGGAGCTCAACGAGATGACGCTGGACTCGTCGTCGTACGTCCTGGAGTACGACTTCGACGCGTAAGACCGACTCCGGACCCGTCTCCGACTCCGGACCCGTCTCCACCTCCACCTCCACCTCCGACTCCGACTCCGGCTCCGGCTCCGACTCCGGCTCCGACCTCGAACCGCAGCCCGGGGTCGGCGTGGGCGACGTCGCCGGGGTACTCGGCGGCGGCGAGGGCGACGGCCTCCGCCGGAGTGGCCCCCGGCCCGACGTGGGTCACGACGAGGCGGCCGGCGCGGGCGTCGGCGGCGCTCCGCCCGGCCTGCGCGGCCGAATGGTGCCCGGGCACGGCGCCGTCGGCCTCGCAGACGAACAGGTCGCAGTCGAGGGCGAGTTCGACGAGCGAAGGGCAGGGCGCGCAGTCCCCGGAGTAGACGAGCGAACGCCCCTCCCCGTCCTCCACTCGCAGAGCGAAAGCGGGCGGACCGCCGTGGTCGACGGCGCGGGACCGGAGGGTGAGCCCGCCGACGCGGGCGAGATGGCCGTCGCGCAACTCCTCGACGGCGAAGGCCTTCTCGACCGGACTGCGGTCGGGTCCGTTGGTGAGGAAGGCGGCGAGCCGGTCGGCGATGCCGGGCGGTCCGAAGAGCGGGACGGGCAGCGGGAGTTCGAGCCCGGCGTACAGGAGGGCGTAGTAGGCGGTCAGCAGGTCGGCGCTGTGGTCGGCGTGCAGATGGGAGATCCACACGGCGTCGACCCCGCCGAGCGGGACGTACCGCTGGAGCTCGGCGAGGGTGCCGGTCCCGGCGTCCACCCAGAGGCGGACGCCGCCGCCCTCGACGAGGTAGCCGGAGCAGGCGTTGCCCGGCCGGGGGAAGGGGGTGGCGGACCCGAGGACGGTGATCCGCAGCGGTTCGCTGCCCATGCGACGAGTCTAGGACGGATGACCGAGACTGGCCGGAAGTTGTGCGGAGGAGGTGAAGATCACGCATATCCTGTGTGCTCGCCGGGCCCCATCGGCGGGCGCCCGGCAGAGAACTGAGGGACATTCATGCTTCGCGTACGTACGCTCGCGGCCGTGACCGCGGCCGCCGCCTCCGGCATCCTCCTCCTGCCTTCGCAGGCCCAGGCCGCCGGCTCGGTCCACCTGTACAAGATCTACTACGACAGCCCGGGCACGGACAACCGGTCCAACGGCAGCCTCAACGCCGAGTACGTCCAGATACGCAACACGACCGGCGCGGCGGTCAACCTGCGGGGCTGGACGCTGACGGACGCGGCCAACCACAAGTACACGTTCGGCAACTACACGCTCGGCAAGGGCAAGATCGTGACGGTCCGCACGGGCCGCGGCACGAACACGGCCGCGAACGTGTACCAGAACCGTGCCGCGTACGTCTGGAACAACGACCGGGACACGGCGAAGCTGCGCAGGTCGAACGGTACGACGGTCGACACGTGCTCGTACAACTCGACGCGGGTCGACTACAAGTGGTGCTGACCGCGCGGGTCGGCTGACACCCTGCGGGCCCCGACGCACGGGGCCCGCAGGCGCACTACGCGGCTTCCTCCACCTCGTGCCTGGCGGCCGGAATCCCGTGCTGCTGCACATCGAAGTCGACCTGCCCGCCGAGTGTCATGACGTTCAGGGTGGCGGAGTTCTCGTTGGCGATGGCCTTCTCGACGCGGGCGACAAGGACGGAGAACGCCTCGCGCCGGCCCAGGTTGCGGTACGGCCCGACCCTGGTCTCGAAGTAGATGCGCTCGTGCCCGAGCAGCTGCTCCGTCGACCGGTAGTTCTTCCACTGCTCCCGGTAGCGGTACACGCTCTCCAGCGAGATGGCGGCGACGACCACCACGCTCAGCGCCGTCGCGGTGACCCGCGCGAACCCCAGGTCCAGATTCACGAACACCGGCACCAGCGCACCGCCGACGACGGACACGGTCCGCATCCGCAGGTGCATCGCCTTCATCCGGGTCGCCTTGGCGTCGTACCACTCCTGGTACTGCGCGATCCTGGTCTCGATGTACCGCTGCGGCGTCAGCTCGCCGCCCTGCGCCCCCGGTTCGGGCGCGTCCCCCACCTCAGACATGCCCGGAGTACACCGGCCGGGACGCGTCCACGTCAACTTCGAAGCGCGCCCCACTCAGCCGACCGCCACCCCTCAACCGACGGTCACCCGCTCGCGGACGGCATCGAGGGCCGACCGCCACGGGAAGGCCGCCGACGAGTCCGGCAGGAGCCCGTCCTCGCCGTACAGCACCGAGACCCCGGCAGCACGAAGGGTCTCCAGGGACCGCTCGCACTGCGGGTGCCGGGCGTAGGCCGCGTTCAGGCACGGCACGGCCACCATCGGGATCCCCTTGCCGATCCCCTCCGCGACCACGCCGACGACGAACTTGTCCGCGATCCCGAGCGCCCACTGGTTGACCACGGTGAAGGTGGCCGGCGCGACGAGGACCGCCGAGGCCTCCGGCCACACGTCCGGCTCGCCGGGAAGCCCGTAGTCCCACCGCACGGGATGCCCGGTGAGCACGGCGAGCCCGTCGAGCGACCCGGCGAGCCAGCGGGCCGCCGTGGGGGTGAGCCCGAGGCAGACGTCCCAGCCGTCGGCCTGCGCGTCCTCGATGACGCGGGCGATGTCGAAAACGGGCTCGGCGGCGGCGGCAAACAAGTACAGGGTGCTCATCCCCTCATCCGACCACACCCACTCCCACCACACCGAAGGCCCCCGACCGATCATGGCTGGGACCTTTCCCCTGGTGGGCGCGGAGGTTTCGAACCACCGAGATCCGCACCGTGCAAGTCCCCCTGGCCCGAGACGATGGACACGTCCAGATCCTGAGGCCGGAGCAGCCACCTCATCTCCAGGGGTTCGAGAGACCTGCCCCATCCGGGCTCGCCGGCTGCGACGCACTCGGACCCTGCCGTCACCCCACGGGGACAGCGACCGACGGGCGGGGCACCCCTCTGTCGCGGCGGGCGACAGACCTCAGGCTGCGAGCTCCTGCTCGGCGCCCGTCGCCTCGGCCCATGCGGCCACGAGGACCTGATAGATCCGCTGCTCGTCGGCCGTCAGCGATCGGCGCTGTTCGTCGGCGCGGGCCCACAGGGTGCGGATGGCGTCGTTCAGGGCCTCGGGACTGGGGGTCTCTCTGTGCGAATCGGGCATGAGTCCAGGCTACGGCCAGGATCTGACAGAACCCCGTCTCCGCAACGTGGGGTCCGCCACGTCATCGACAAGGCCCATGAGCAGCGCGTGGCCGAATAGATGCCGTACGCCACTATTGCTGTCTGGAAACATTCGGCGCGCTCTGTCGTAAGGGGTGCTGTGCCTGATGGCTGTGGCTGCGATCAAGGAGGAGATCTCGCGTGGGGAGACCGAGCACGCGAGCGACACGAAGCAGGCGGCCCCGAGTCGCGCTCTCGGCACACAAGGCGACCCCCTTCAATGGCTGAAAGGGGATCGCCGCGTTGCTGCTCCCACCTGCGCGTTCTTCCCCGCTCTTCGAGGGGATCTTCAGGGGACGCGCTTCGGCGGGGAGAGTGCTCAGAAGCGTGGTGAAGGTGTAGCCGAAGCGGAGCCAAAGCCCGAAGGCGCAGGTCAAGCAGGGCTCTGACCCGGGCCTTCACCGACCTACAGCGAGGTCGAACTGGTGGGCGCGGACGGTTTCGAACCGCCGACATCTGCTTACAAGTTCGATCCGGGCCCGCTGCGGCGGCTTTCGTCGATTGGTGCGACGGCCGGGCAGAGGTTCTGGTGTACGCACCCGTGCAGCGTCGTTGATGTCAGCCGCTGATGTCAGCCCCGCACGCGGTCTTTGCAGGCGGGCGACGCTGTTGAGCGATGGGGGCTGTCCCTGGCATGGCGGAGGATGGTGCTCATGTGCGCTCTCTTCGACCCCCCTGAGCCTCGCCGCGTCTCGCCGGGCGAGTACCCGGTGTGGGACCAGGCTCTCGCCCTTCTGAACCGGGACCTGGCGGTGACGCTTCCCCGGCTGGAACCCCTGCAGCTGCTGGCCCTTCCGTCCTACGACGCGGATGAGCCGGAGAACGTCTACGTCGCCATGGCCAACGGCGAGTGGCACGGCAACCACTTGGACCCGAACTCACAGGACAGCCTTGCCTCTGCACTGGCGAGCGTCGCCGATGCCGCGCAGGAGACCGTCATGGAGCTTCTGTGGCAGGCGTGGCCCCTGTGCCCCGAGCATGGCCTGGGCATGCATCCAAGGGAGGACACAGAAGAGCGACTGTCCTGGTGGTGCGCGGGGGAACGGTTGCGTCGCGGCCCGGCTCATATCCACGCGGCCGTGGGTGCACTCGACGCTTTGGGAGCGTCGATCCGTACACGGTCTTGAAAACCGTCGTGGCGCGAGTCACCGTGGGTTCAAATCCCACACCCACCGCCAGGTGAAGGGCCCCTGACCAGCGATTCCGGTCAGGGGCCCTTCACGCCTCCCGGGTGATTCCGCACCGTGGTTCCCCGTGAGATCCCGCCTGTTCGGGCACGGGAAGGGCACGGCCAGTCAGCTCCGAGACACCAGCTCGACCGTCACCGGTGCCGCTGATTCAAGATCGATGGTGTCGCCGTCGTGCTCGGAAAGAGCCTCGTCGGAGTAGTCGGCAGGCACGACGACCAGCATCGTGTGAGGGCGGGGAAGCCGGCCCACGTCCTGCGGAGGGTCGTAACGGCCGATATCGATGATCCGTACCAGCGTCTCAGGTATGCCTACGAGGCAGCTGTCACCGACCTGCAAGTTCCATGGCTCAGGATCGGTCTTGAACAGGCTCATGGTCCAGTCTGGGGAGTCGGACGACATCACGAAGGCCCTCCGGCCGTTCCACCTGACCTGAGACTGCGGATCGATCTCGGCCCATGGCCACTCAACCGAAGCGTCGAAGCGAGACACCTCGGCCACTCGGGCTTCAGCCGGCGGGCAGCTCACTCGTAGAACGTCGCCGACCCGGAACTCGTGATGCGGTGTGCCCTTGGCCATGGCTGCCCCTGTCCTTGCTCGCGCCGAGAGCTGCACCGTACCGACCGCATCAGCCACAGCGCGCCCAGCTCCCATCCCGTCTGCAGTCGACCCACACACCGTGGAGCAGGCGCGGTGCCGGGCGTCCAGGTGTTCCGCCCCGCGTCGTGATGGAGATCCTCGGGCACAGCCAGATCGCCGTGACGATGAACGTGTACGCCCACGTCGTCCAGGACACGCAGCGGGAGGCCGTGAGTCACGTGGATCGGCTGCTCAGGAGTCGTCCCCGGTCGTGATCGAACGTTCCCGTTGATGTCAGATGTGGATGTCAAAGGCCCCCAGCCATGATCGGCTGGGGGCCTTTTCCCTGGTGGGCGCGGACGGTTTCGAACCGCCGACATCTGCTTTGTAAGCCTGACGCCCGCACCTGATCCGTCATCGCAGCTCAGCCCCTCTGCGCGCTGCGACGGCTGTCACAAGCTGTGGACGCCGTAGCGAACCTCCAGTGACCGCGGTTGACCGCTCGATCTGGCACGCATCTGGCACGCGTGCTCAGAGCTCAGCCCGCTCGCTCACCACGTCGTCAGCAGGCTCCCCGTAGCGGAGCACGACGTGCGCCGGCCGAAACGGAAGCGCACGCAAGCCCGGCTCCATACCCGGTACAGAACGTCCGCGTCAGGCCCGTAGATGAAGATAACCGCCTCGCCCCCACCGACCCCGCTTCGTGAGTTCGCTCAAAGCATCGCTTGTACTGCCCACCCCTGAGTGAATCCCTGTGAACTCCCGCTACCCACCGCTGTTGATGTCAGTTGTGGATGTCAGGTCGTCTTGCGATGCGCCCTTCAGACCCACTGGTCGGTCCCACTGCTCGCAAGCGTGCGGGAATGATGAAGTCTGGGGTTCGGTCCCATAGCGAATCCGACAAGTCGCAAGGGAGCCGATTCTGCAGAGACACCGGTGTGTGCTCCAACCTGATGAGCTGAGCACGCGGGAGGAGTGTCACGATTTGAGACCTGAGCCGACCTGTCACTGTGGTCTCGGATCTGAACGGGTCGAGGTTGGGTGGAGCAGGCTCCGTGTCCAGAATCAACGCTGGCAGTTCCTCAAGCATCGGCCCGACGAGGTGCCGCAGGCTGTCTAGGAGCTTCCGAAGGACTCGCGGGTGATTCTTGATCACCAGCAGCCTTGGGGTGGCGTGGTGCAGATTGCGAGAGTCGTACATGGGTAGGTCGTGATCGGTCTTCTCGAACGACAGGGCAGCAGGGCCGAACGGCACCTGAAAGTCTGAAGTGCTATCAGTCAGACGTACGAGGGGCAGGCGATCTTGCTCCAACGCCTCGTCCAGACTCTGCTGCACCTGGGCCCGGAGAAGGTTCATGCTGCCGCTAAGAACGATGATCAGGCGGTAGCCGATGTCGAGCGCCCTCGCAGTGATGCCTGCCGTCATCATCGTCTTCCCTGTCCCTACGGGCGCATCTACCACCCCTACAGTCTGATGAGCTCGCTCAGCAGTGGGCAGGGGAAGACAGGCAACCGCCCGGGAGCAAACCCCCTCCAGCATCCCCATCGCATCAGCGTCCACACCCCGTTCGGTCATGAACTCCACGAACGTAATCCAGCGGTGCTCTGCCGAGCCGACCTCTTGCAGCTGGAGCTGTGACTCTGCCTGGTTGGCTCGAAAGACAGCTGCGTCTCGGTCCTGCCGTAGGACATCCAAGTCTCGCTGGGCCATCTTCAAGAAGGCAGACCACCCATCCCGCTCCTGCACCGCCTGACGGTACAGGGAGAAGAGGTGCTCCTTCAGCTCAGGAGCGATGGATGCCGCGGTTGCACGCTCGACTTCGCGCAGCAGCGCTTCCACAAACGTGAGCGGGGGAACGCGTTCGCCACGCAGGTATCGGCTCACCCCTGTGTGATCGAGGTACAACCGAGCGCTGAACTCCCGCTGAGAGCAACGGAGCTCTAAGAACAGCTGATGCAGAGCCGATGCGAGCTCGGCCAGAGCCGAGCGGTCAGAAGGCTCCTCAGTCGTATTTGTAGGTGTGGTCACACACCGTTTCTACCTCCATCGAGGGCCACGTGTGGAGGTGTTGCGGACCACTGTCAACACGTTGCTCCGGGCGCAACACCCCTGGCCACGGACACGCTTGGTCTACCGAGGAACGGAAGGAACAGAGGATGTGGCAGGGGTTGCTCCACCGGGCGCTCAAGGCACTTTGGCGAGTGGTCGCTGGGCTCGCCAAACACGCCAAGCAATTGATCAAAGCCCACAAGAAAGAAGTACGCCGAGGCATGGTGCACGGGGCCTCTAGCGCGCTCGGATCGCTGACCATCTCGGGGGTGACGTGGTGGCTGAAGAATCAGTAACGGATCTTTGAGAGAAGGTGCTCATCCCATACTCATCGACGACCCCAGGGGTGCTTCCCGCCTCTAGTGAAGCACCCCTGTCGGGCAACACCGGCGCGCCGGTGTAGTCCGACATCAGCCTGTGCAAGCGGCAGCACCCTGGAGATTTTAACCATACGAAGATGCCCGCCTGCAGACCCTCGGAGGTCCCGACCGATATTGGCCGGGACCTCCGAGGATGGTTACACGGCCCGCTCCGGACTCAAGCCAAACTGGCCAACCACCCCTACGCCAACTATGGCCGGATGGGAACTTCGTAGACGATCTCGCAGAGGGCGGCGGGTACGACGATGTCGGCCGTCTCTACGGGGCGCCCCTCGTCGCTGTAGTACGTCCGCCGGATGTGCGTGACAAGCGCGGACTTCTGGATCCCAAGAAGCGACGCTTCTTCGGCGGTCGCCTGCCGCGGCTCGGGCTGCTCGACGGCATGGCTGATCGTGACACCAATTTGGGCCATCCGGTTCACGACGCCGGCCCCGGCGTGCGGTCCGCCCTCCGGAAGGACGACGAGGGTCCCGCCGGTGAGGTCGTACGGCTCCCAGCTCGTGGACAACTGCGTGGGCCGGCCGTCAGCGAGGAACTCGTACACCGTGCGGACGCACAGGTCGCCCTCGGCGATGCCGAGCCGGGCGGCGATCTCCACCGGCGCCGGGACCTTGGCCTCGGTCCGGCTCTCCCAGTCTCCCTGCTTACCCAAGGCCCTCATGTCGGCCCGGAACGGCGAACCGCCACCCTGCTCGCGCGCTGACGAGCGGACTACGCGCACACGCTGACGAGGCTCCGCGACGTACGTTCCGGATCCTGCCCGTCCTTCCAGGACTCCCTGCGAGATCAGCAGTTCCTGCGCCCGACGCACAACGTTCTCGCCAACACCGCACTCCTGGCCGATCTGGGCTCGCGAGGGGAGTCGGTCTCCGGGCTCCCACTCGCGCTCCGCGATCCTCCGCCGGAGTTCGTCAGCGATACGGAGATACGGCGGCTGCTGCTCAGACATATGGAAAATCTAGTCCACTAGCCCTAATCTAGTTAACTAGCTTCACGCAAAGTGATCCCTTGGCAACGGAGGCTCTCCTGTGCCCGCTTCGGCAGCAAGCGCGGAGGACATCGCCGCCCGGCTGTCCGCCCTCGGACTCACCACGCGCGTGGAGGAACACGCCCGTCACACGTCGATCGAAGCGGAGGTGCCGGAATCGCTCCTCACCGAGGCATGGCGGGAGGCCTTGGAAGTGGTGGCGGAGGCCGATCGATTCGGACTCCAGGCCAGCAGCTTGAACGGCCGCACCTTATGGGCCGCCGTGCACAGAACGGTCCCCGCGACGGGCAATGTCCGGGGACTTGGCCATCAGCGATAGGAGCTGATCAGCGTGTTGAACCGTGTCCGCCGCGCAGTTGGATGCACCAGGGTGCGCCCTTTAGGGCCGCCGTGCTTCGTGCCGCTGGAGGTCAACTGATGCATGCGAAAGCCGTCCCCTACCGATCGAGTTCGTGTCGGATCGGCACGCACCACGAGTGCGCGCAGTCCTCGCCCTCCCTGGCACCGGTCGACGTCCCCGTGATCTACGAGGCGTGTGACTGCCCCTGCCACCCGGCGGCCGGCCGAGAAACGCCGAAGGAGGCGACCCCATGAGGAGCTGGACGCCGAGCGGCGTGCTGGCCTCCAACGTCGAGATCACCTCGGCCAACGTTCAACGGGGCGACGTCATCCAGATCGGCGGCCAGCCGTGCCGCGTAGCCGACCTCATCCAACTTCCGGGCGGTGCAAAGCGCCTCCTCTTCGAGTCGGGCGAACTGCTGACCATGCACTCCCGAACCCGGCTCATCGCCCTGAGGATGCAGAGAGTTGGTGATCAGCTCCGTGGCCTCTCGCCGTCACGTCATCGCCGATGACCTCAGGGCCCAGATCTCGACCGGCCGCATCAAGGCCGGCGCCCGCCTCCCCTCCGAAGCCCAACTCGCCGCCCGCTACACGGTCAGCACGCCGACCCTACGGAGCGCTCTCGCGCTTCTCCAGGCCGGAGGCCTCGTCGAAAAGGTCCACGGCAAGGGCAACTTCGTCCGTCCCCCTCTTCGCAGGATCACGTACCTCGGCGGCAGCCCGACACTGCCGACTCCGGGCTTAGAGGTCCTAACAAAGGCGTTGGACGTGTCGGTGGGTGATCAGGCAGGTGGCGAGGCCGAGGAAGGCCTCGTGGATGTCGTCTCGTCGCTC
>NZ_JBEXSZ010000196.1:0-13679 GCF_040613865.1 Streptomyces sp. NPDC006197
CACCGATGTAGGTGTGGACGATGTCCACGCCGACCTTGAGGGTCGAGGGCGCGTTGCCCGCGACGCCGCTGACGGTGACGGAGGAGGTGACCGCGGCGCCGTTGTCCGGGATGGAGACGTCGGCGGTGTTCTCGAAGACCGTGCCGGTCGGCGGGGTCGTCGTCCCCGAGGACAGGTTCCAGACCGCGTACGCGACGGCGTCCGCGTTCCGGTCCAGGGCCGTGTCGTTGATGTTCGCCGTGGTGTCGCAGGACGAGTGGTAGCAGCGGTCGAAGGCCTGCCCGGCCGTGCCGCCCCACTTCTGCGCCTGCGCCGACGTCTTGGTGTAGTCGGCGCCGGAGAACAGGCCGCCGACCGGTATGCCCGCGTTCTTGAAGGGCGCGTGGTCCGAGCGGCCGTCGCCCTCGGTCTCGATCTCGGTGGGGATGCCGAGCCCGGCGTAGTAGTCCTTGAAGGTCTGCTCGATCGTCGGGTCGTCGTCGTAGACGAAGTAGCCCGGGTTCGGCGAGCCGATCATGTCGAAGTTCAGGTAGCCCTTGATCTTCGAACGCTCGGTGCTGGGAAGGTTGTTGACGTAGTACTTCGAGCCGACGAGTCCGAGCTCCTCGGCGCCCCACCAGCCGAAGCGCAGGTGCTTCGTCGGCTGGAGCTGGGCGCGGGAGACGGCGAGCGCGGTCTCCAGGATCGCGGCGGACCCGGAGCCGTTGTCGTTGATGCCGGGGCCCGAGGTGACCGAGTCCAGGTGCGAGCCGGACATGACCACCTGGTTCGGGTCGCCGCCCGGCCAGTCGGCTATCAGGTTGTAGCCGGTGGCGCCGTTGTAGCTGAACTGCTGGAGCGTGGTGGTGTAGCCGGCGGCGTCCAGCTTCGCCTTCACGAAGTCGATCGAGGCCTTGTAGCCGGTACGGCCGTGGGCGCGGTTGCCGCCGTTGGCGGTGGCGATCGACTGGAGGTCCGCCAAGTGCTGCTTGACGTTGGCGAGGGATATGTCGGGCGGCGTGACGGCCGCCGCGGCGGCCGGGCTGGCGGAGGCGCTGGTGCCGGTGAGCCCGGCGAGCGCGAGCGCCGCGAGCGCGGCGGCCGCGGTGGCGCGTCTGGGAACGGAGAGGTTCATGTGGGGGCTCCGGATTCCGAACGGGGATGGGACGGAACGTGCGAGACGCCCCGGGCGTGGGTGCCACGAGGCGGCTGGAGCTGTACGAGTACATGTGCGGTGTTCGGTTGTTCTGTTGTGCGTGCTGAATGTTCAGTGAGAATTTGACTTCACGTCAAGAGCGGAAACCGGTCAGGTCTGTTCGCTCACCGGACAGGGCGTGAACATGACCTACGCTGCTGCCCGTGGACGGAATAGACCTGGGCAACGGAATCGTCGGCGCCATCCTCGGAGTCGTCTTCGCGACCCTCTTCCAGCAGTGGACACAGGACCTGTGGTTCAAGGCCCGCCGCCGCTCCGCCGGTGTCGTCCGCAGTCTCACCTACCGGCAGGAGCAGGGCCGCGCCTGGGCCACGTTCTCCCTCGGCCCGTTGCACACCCCCGCACTCATCGTCGAGGGCGACGGCGACCGGGCCATCGCCGCCGAATCCGTCCACGTCCAAGTGCTCGACGGGGAAGTCGACCTGCCGGAGGAGATGGCGGACTGGCGCACCGAGATCGAGGCCGAGGAGGACCGTGCCGCTGAAGCCGGTGAGCGCCGACCTGTCTGGAACGGACCCCGGTACGCCGTCGAGTCCGTCGAGATCACCCGTACCGCCCTCGACGAGCAGTCCGAAGTCCACCTGCGGCTGAAGCCCACCGACTACTACACCTTCCTCGCCGCCCAGCAGCTCGACCGGCGCTTCCCGGACGGCACCACCCCACGAGGCCGCTATCTCGACCCGGACGCGCCGCTCACCGCGCCCGCGTTCCTCCAGTGCAGCTTCGCCGTCAACATCGCCGTCGTCACCGCCGACCACCTGCTGGTCGTGAGCCGTCGCAGCGAACGCGTCCGCATGGCACCGGGACTCTGGAACTCCTCCGTCAACGAAGGCCTCTCGCGCCACATCGACTCCGCCGGACGCAACGCCCCCGACCTGCACGCCGTCGCCCGCCGGGGCATGCGCGAGGAACTGTCGATCGAGCCGCACGAGTACTCGCTCTCGCTGCTCGCCTTCGTCCTCGACGTCGGCAAGCGCCACTGGAGCGCCCACTTCTACGCACGCCTGAACGATCTGACGGGCGACCAGCTCCAGGCGCGCATGAGCAGGGGCGTCGCGGACCGGTGGGAGCACGAGACGATCGAGTACGTTCCCTTCCGCACGGCCGACGTCACGCGCTACCTCCTGTCCCCGGAGCGCCGCCACCGCTGGGCTCCGCTGGCCCCGTCCCTCTTCCACCTGGCCCTGGTCCACGTCCACGGCCGAGCGTCGGTCGAACGGGCGGAGGCGCAGGTGGTGCGACGGGCGTAGGGGCCTGTGGGGGGACATGCCGGGAAGAGAAGGAGTGGAGGGCGGGTTCAGTACGGCTTAGGGTCGGCCTTTCGGCCGTCGTCCCCTCCGAAGGAGCGCACGCAGATGAAGATCGCCGTACTGGGCACGGGTGAGGTCGGGCGCCGGCTCGCCACCAAGCTGGTCTCGCTGGGGCACGACGTGGCCATGGGGTCCCGTACGGCGGACAACGCCGAGGCCGCCAAGTGGGCGGGAGAGTACGGCGGGACGCACGGCACCTTCGCCGACGCCGCCGGCCCCGCCGAGCTGGTCGTCAACGCGACCGGCGGGCTGGTCTCCCTCGCCGCACTGGAGGCGGCGGGCGCCGCGAACCTGCGCGGCAAGGTCCTCGTGGACGTGTCCAACGCCCTCGACTTCTCCGAGGGCTTTCCGCCCAAGGTGGGCCTGCCCGACGGCAGGAGCGTCGCCGAGCAGCTCCAGCAGGCCTTCCCGGAGACGCGCGTCGTCAAGACGCTCAACACCATGACCAACACCGTCATGGTCGAGCCCGGCCGGGTCCCCGGGCACCACAACGTGTTCCTGAGCGGCGACGACGAGGGCGCGAAGGCCGTGGTCGCCGAGCTGCTCGCCTCCTTCGGCTGGGCCGCCGACCGGATCATCGACCTCGGCGACCTGTCGAGCGCCCGCGCCGCCGAGCAGCTCCTGCCCCTGTGGCTGCGGCTCTACGGGATGCTCGGCACCGGCGACTTCAACTTCGGCGTCGCCGGGATGGGAGCCGGGGCCTAGGGGGTGTCTTGCCGATCAGGGCCGGACAGGCCCTAGGCCTGGACCCGGACCGGTGCCGGCGCCCTCAGGTGGTCCAGGAGGCCCTCCGGCTCCGGGTAGGGCTCCTCCCGGGGGAGCAGCCGGCCGGCGGCCTCCAGGTCGCCGGCCCGGACCAGGGCGTGGACCTCGTGGGCGAGCGCGGTCACGTCGGTGACGGAGACCGTCCACTCGTCCGCGTACCGGCGGGTCGCCTCGCCCGACAGGCCGAGCTGGAGCGAGCGGTACGGGAGGGGCCTCAGGTGCGGGTCCCGCTCGGGGTCCCACTGGACCCGGGCCGGCGCCTGCCGCAGCTGCCGCTTCCAGGAGGCCTGGTCGGTGTGGAAGCCGCGCTTGTAGTGGGAGAGGCAGGCGTTCCGCAGGGCCCATTCGAAGCCCTCGCGGGTGATCTCCACGGCGAGGACGGTCTCCTGGCCCTCCTTCTCCCCCCAGCCGGAGCGGTACATCATCCACAGGAACGACGGCTTGATCCACGTCATCCGGTCCCGCTTCCAGGCCTCCGGGAAACGGCCGTCGCGGGCGGCCGGCAGCCCGATCGCGGGCCGGTACGCCTGGTAGACGGTGATCGTGCGCTCGGTGTGGAGCGCGCGGATCCGGTACTTCGGTTCTTCCATGCGCCTCAGGGTGCGGGGCGACCACCGGGCGAGGCCACCGGTTTTCCGCCCGCCCCAGGGGGGCGCGGAGGCCGGGACCTGCGACGAACGTCACGGTCTGGACCCTCTGGTACGCACCTAATGTGGAGGGATGAACGATTCGCCCGGCAGCCCGCTGATCGACGTCGCCGCCACGTACATGCCCCGGCTCTCGGAGTTCTCCTTCGAGCCGGGGCTCGTGGCCGCCGTCGACCAGCACGCGGCGGCCGTGTGCGACGCGCTGATCCCGCCCCAGCGGGGGCCGGAGGGCCGGACCGTCCGCCGGGAGGAGCTGGCCGACTACGTCCTCGGGTTCACCGACTGGCTCTCCGAGGTCGACTGGACCGAGCCCGTCGGCCACGACTTCGCGACCCTCCGCCTGACGGCGGTCTGCTGGCTGATCCGGGAGCACGACCTGCTGGGCGTGTGAGTCCCGGGTCCGTGGTCGTCTCCCGGGCCCGCCGTGCCTACATCGGGTCCATGGGCGGCTCGTGGGACCCGCCGCGCTCGTCCCGCTCGCCCCGCGTCGCGCGTTCCTGCGCCGCCGGCATCCCGCCCCGGGCGTCCTCGCGGCCGCGCTGGTAGGCCGAGATCTGGTCCTTCGCCCGGCCGGTCTCCTGCTCGGCGGCCGACAGCCAGCGCTCCCAGCGGCCCCGCATCGGGGTGACGAGCCCGCCGCCGACGCCGACGATCACGACACCGGCGATCATCGCGAGCACGGCCGTGAGCACCGGGCCGGTGATGGCGGTCGCGATGCCCGCCTGGCCCAGCGCGGCGATGACGCCGAGGCCGACGATGAACGCCCAGGCCGCCGTGGCGAGGACCTTGCCGTAGGAGGTCTGCCCCAGCGCGCCTTCCACGATGTCCCGTACGGCGCGGGCGATGGCCATGGCGACGACGACGATGACGCAGGCGACGATCGCACGCGGCAGCCAGGCGACGATGCCGTTGATCATGACGCTGACCGGGTTGGGGCCGAAGACCCCGAAGGCCAGCTGAAGGGCGATCAGCAGGATCGCGTAGTAGAGGATCTTGCAGATGATGCCGGTGGCGTCGTACTTCGATCCCCGGAGGGTGTTCGCGACGCCGCTGCGCTCGGCCATCCGCTCGAAGCCGACACGGCGCAGGACGCGGTCGGCGACCTTGGCGATCATCTTGGCGACGAACCAGCCGACGATCAGGATCGCGAGGAAGCCAATGAACTTCGGGACGAACGCGGCGACGGCGGACCAGGCGTCCGTGAATCCCTTGCCGAAGTCGACCGAGAGGGCGAGGGGCTGCGACATGGAGCCATCACTCCGCTCAGGAGGGGCCCCGCACCGTCGGGGCCTGGACTTCCGACACAACTACGCGCGCGTGCCACTCGCCCCTCGTCAGCGTCCGGGCTGGGCCGATGGGGTGGAAACCGGCGCGGCCCCGGCCTCCCCGCCGGCGTGTCCGGTTGCGGGGGCGCTCTCCGCGGGGGCGCTCTCCGCGCGAGCGGCCTCCGTACGAGCGGCCTCCGTACGAGCGGTCTCCGTGCGAGCGGCGGAGGCCGCCGCCTCGACCGCGGCGCGGCTCTTGCGGGCCGTCCGGAGCGCGTCCCAGGTGAGGAGCGTCAGCGCCAGCCAGACGAGGGAGAAGCCGGCCCAGCGCTCCGGCGGCATCTCCTCGTGGAAGTAGACGACCCCGAGCAGGAACTGGAAGGTCGGCGCGAGGTACTGGAGCAGTCCGAGCGTGGACAGCGGTACGCGGATCGCCGCCGCCCCGAAGCAGACGAGGGGGGCCGCCGTGACGAGGCCGGTGGCGGCGAGCAGCGCCGTGTGGCCGGCGCCGTGGGAGCCGAAGGCCAGGGTGCCCTGGCTCCCGAGCCAGACGAGGTAGGCGAGGGCGGGCAGGAACTGGACGGCGGTCTCGGCGGCGAGCGACTCCAGGCCGCCGAGGTTGACCTTCTTCTTCACCAGGCCGTAGGCGGCGAAGGAGAACGCCAGGGTGAGCGAGATCCACGGCGGCCGCCCGTACCCGACGGCCAGGACGAGCACGGCCGAGAAGCCGACGCCGACGGCCGCCCACTGCGCGGGGCGCAGCCGCTCCTTGAGGACGAGGACGCCGAGGGCGATGGTGACGAGCGGGTTGATGAAGTAGCCGAGGGAGGCCTCGACGACGTGCCCCGTGTTGACGGACCAGATGTAGAGGCCCCAGTTCACGGTGATGACGGCGGCGGCCAGGGTGATCAGGCCGAGCTTGCGCGGGCTGCGCGCGAGCTTGGGTATCCAGCCCCAGCGGCGCAGCGCGAGCAGGGCGACGCCGACGAAGAGCAGGGACCACACCATGCGGTGGGCGAGGATCTCGACGGCCCCGGCGGGCTTGAGGAGGGGCCAGAAGAGCGGGACCAGTCCCCACATGCCGTAGGCGCCGATCCCGTAGAGCAGTCCTGCTCGTCCCTCGTTCTTCTCGGTCTCCACCGTGGACCTCCCGCCCTGTGCGCCGCGCCTGTCCTGTCGAAGGTAGCGCCGCACGGGGCGGGTTGTCATGCCCGTACCGCCATACGGTCATGACAGCGTCACGAGGCGGCGAGCGCCTCCTTGATCGAGGCGGCGATCGGGGTGGTCGGGCGGCCGGTCAGCCGGGCCAGATCGCCGGTCCGCAGGGCGAGCGCGCCGCCCGCGACGGCCCGGTCGACGTCGACCAGGATCTCGGCGAAGGGCCGCGGGACCCCGGCGCCGGTGAGGATCTCCAGGTGGGTCGCGGCGGGGACGTCGCTGTACGCGATCTCCCGGCCGGTCTGGGCGGCGACCTCGGCCGCGTACTCGGCGAGGGACCAGGCGGTGTCGCCGCTCAGCTCGTACGCCCTGTTCAGGTGCTCCTCGGCCGGGCCGGTCAGGACGGCGGCCGCTGCGGCGGCGTAGTCGGCGCGGGCGGCGGAGGCGATCCGGCCCTCGCCGGCGTTGGCGACGACGGCGCCGTGGGCCAGGACCGGGGCGAGGTTGGCCGTGTAGTTCTCGGAGTACCAGCCGTTGCGGAGGAAGGTGTACGGCAGGCCGGACGCGAGGATCAGCTCCTCGGTCGCCTTGTGCTCGTCGGCGAGCGTGAAGTCGGCCTCCGGGCCGCCGAGGATGCCGGTGTACGCGAGCTGGGCCACGCCCGCGGCCTTCGCGGCGCTCACCACGGCGGCGTGCTGGGCCACCCGCTGCCCGACCTCGCTCCCGGAGATCAGCAGCACCCGGTCGCCGGCCTCGAAGGCGCCCGCCAGGGTCTCCGGCGCGCTGTAGTCGGCGACGCGGAGCTCGACCCCGCGCTCGGCCAGGTCGGCGGCCCTGGCCTTGTCGCGGACGACGGCGACGACGGACTCGGCGGGGACGCGGGCCAGCAGCTCGCTGATGACGAGGCGGCCGAGCTGTCCGGTGGCGCCGGTGACGACGATGCTCATGGGTCTCTTCTTCCGGTGGGGGTGCGATGGGCGATGCACTCACCGTACGACGGGCGCTATCTATTCGTAAGTACCAACTTTGAAGTAAGGTACAGGCATGGGAGTAAGTGGGAAGAGCATGGTCGACGCCATGTGCCCGGAGCGCCGCGTCCTGGAGCACGTCACCAGCCGCTGGGGCGTCCTGATCCTGATCGCCCTGCGGGAGCGCTCGTACCGCTTCAGCGAGCTGCGCCGCGCGATCGGCGGCGTCAGCGAGAAGATGCTCACGCAGACGCTCCAGACCCTGGAGCGCGACGGCTTCGTCCACCGCGACGCCAAGCCCGTCATCCCGCCCCGCGTCGACTACACCCTCACCCCCCTCGGCGAGGAGGCCGCCCGCCGGGTCGCCGAACTCGCCCGCTGGACCGCGAGCAGCCTCGGGGCGGTGGAGGAGGCGCGTGTGCGTTACGACACGGTGCGGGGAGCGTCCCAATGAGGTTGTAGACCCGCCCAGTTGATCCGCGGGGCCGTACGATCTCCTTCACCGAACGGGGGATCGTGTGAGCGACCGTGGGGGAATCGTGAGGGACACGTACGAAAGAACGCTGCGCACCGGTGCCGTGCTGGCGGTGGGCGTGGCACTCCTGGCGGGCTGTTCGTCGGGAGGAGGCGGGGACGACGGGAAACCGCCCCGGGGGACACCGAGCAGCAGCGCGTCCGGGACCCCGACCCCGACGCCGAGCCGACCGGGCCTCGCCCTGGACCCGAAGAAGGCCCCGCGCACCGCGGCCGACGCGAAGCGGCTGGCGCTCGCCGTCGTGGCGGGTCCGGACGACTGGGGCCCCGACTACGTCGAGCGCAGCCCGTTCCTCAGCGAGCCCGGCTCCTGGCCGGTCCTCGACACGGACTGCACCTGGGAGGCCGGCAGCCTGCCGGGCTCCGTCCTCTACAGCGTCACCTCCTACGGCGAGATCCCGGCCGCCGGCGGCAAGGGAGCCCTGCGCGTCGCCGCCACCGTCACCATCCACCGCACCGAGTCCGACGCGGACTGGGAGATGGCCGAAACCCTGGAGGAGGCGCTGCGCTGCCCCGCCCAGCGGCTGCGCGAGGGCGAACGCATCAGCGGCCTCACCTCGGTCAGCCCCCCTTACGACGAGCACTCCACCACGGACGACCTCCTCCTCGAGCGCGGCTCGTACCTCAACGACGCCTTCAAGGGACCGCAGTTCTACACCTGGATGCAGAGCCGCATCGGGCAGGTCAGCTTCGCCACCGTCATCAAGGGAGCCCCCGGCTACACCGAGGCGAAGACCACCGACGCCCAGGTCCGGGCCAACGTCATCATGCAGGACCGCGTCAAGAAGCAGTGGGGAGCCCAGTCGTGAGCCCGATGGCCCAGCCCGACCCCCGGCCCGTCCCGGAGCCCGCCCCCGAGCCCGGCGCGCTTCAGCCGCTGCTCCCCGCCGACCCGTCCTCGATCGCCGGCTACCGCCTCCTGGGCCGCCTCGGCGCCGGCGGCATGGGCGTCGTCTACCTCGGCCGCACCGCCGCCGGCGAACTCGCCGCCGTCAAGGTCACCCACGCCGACCAGGCCGACCAGCCCGACTTCCGCGCCCGCTTCCGCCGCGAGGTCGAGGCCGCCCGCCGGGTCTCCAGCCCCTGGGCCGTGCCCGTCACCGGCGCCGACCCGGACGCCCCCGAACCCTGGATGGCCACCGCCTTCGTCGCCGGCCCCTCCCTCGGCGAGGCCGTCACCGCGCACGGCCCGCTGCCCGAGCGGTCCGTCCGCCTCCTCGGCTGGTCCGTCGCCCGAGCCCTCGCCGCCGTCCACGCAGCCGGGCTCGTCCACCGCGACGTCAAGCCCGGCAACGTCCTCCTCGCCGTCGACGGCCCGCGCCTCATCGACTTCGGCATCGCCCGTGCCACCGGGGAGACCGCCCTCACCGCCACCGACATGGTCGTCGGCACCCCCGGCTTCCTCGCCCCCGAGCAGGCCGAGGCCCGCACCGACGCCATCGGCCCGCCCGCCGACGTCTTCGCCCTCGGCTGTCTCCTCGTGTACGCGGCGACCGGCCGGCCGCCCTTCGGCACCGGCGCCGTGGACGCCCTGATGTACCGGACCGTCCATGACGAACCCGATCTCACCGGCGTACCCGAAGGGCTGCTCGACCTCGTCCGGGCCTGCCTCGCCAAGGACCCGACCGCCCGGCCCGCGGCCGCCGAGATCGGCATGCGGCTCGTCGAGGACACCCCGGGCGACGGCGCCGACTGGCTGCCCGCCCCCGTCGTGCGGACCATCGCGGAACGCTCCGCCCGCATGCTCGCCCTGCCCGAGATCGACGCCACCGAGGCGCCCACGGCGCCACCCGCGAAGAGCAGGCGCGGCTTCCTGCTGCTCGGCGCCGGTGCCGCGGTGCTCGCGGCGGGCGGCGGCGCGTACGCACTGCGGAACTCCGGGCGCGACGACACCGGCGGCGACGGGAAGCCCCCCGCGCCGAAGCCCCGGAACACCTGGGCCATCGGCGTCCTCGCCGACCTCTCCGGGCCCGCCCAGGAGATCGGCAAGGCCCAGGAGCGCGGCGCCCGGCTCGCCGTCGAGCGGTTCAACGCCGTGCACAAGGGCAAGCCCTTCACCCTCGAACTCAAGGTCTCCGACGACCGCGGGGACCGCGGCGGTGCCCTCGCCGCCGCCCGCCGGCTCACCTCCGACCCCTCCGTGATCGCCGTCCTCGGCCCCACCTCCGACGAGACCGGCATCGCCGCGCTCCCCGCCTTCGAGGAGGCCGGCACACCACTCCTCACCACCTCGGCGGGCTACAACCTCTTCACCCTGCGCGCCGAGGTCGGCCCGCCGAACACGACCGTCCTCCGCGCCATCCCGAACCACCTCCTGGCGGGCACCTACCTCGCCTGGTCCGCCACGCTGCTGCCGCAGATCCGCCGCCCCGGAGTCCTCCAGGAACGCACCAACGACCCGTACAGCTGGCAGTACGTCAAAGGGGTCGGCTTCGGCTTCGAACAGGCCGGCATCAAGCCGCACTTCCGGGTGGTGCCGGGCCGGGCCACCGACTACCGCCGGATCATCGGGGAGATGATCGACGCCGGCATCGACGCGTACGTCCACTGCGGCGTCCGCTCCACAGCCGTGCTCGCCGCCCGAGCCCTGCAGCAACTCGGCTTCACCGGGCCCCGGTTCGCCGGCCAGCACGTCTTCGGCTCGGAATTCCTGAAGGAGGCCGGGAGCGCCGCCGAGGGCTGGTACGTCTGCGCGCCCGTCATCGATCCCGTCCAGCGGGCCGCCGACACCAAGCAGAAAGCGGCCGACCGCAAGCCCGCCCAGGACTTCCTCGACGCCTACCGCAAGCGCTACGGCACCACCCCCGCCTTCTACACCGGCGAGTCCTTCGACGTGGTCAACCTGGTCACGTCCTGGCTCTCCACGAGCGCCGCCAAGGGCCCGCTCACCCGCAAGGGCCTGTGGGAGGCCCTGCGCACGCAGAAGTACACCGGGGCCATGGGCGGTTACGAGTTCGGCGACAGCGGGGAGCTCACCGGCATGGGCACCTTCGTCTACGGCGTGCAGAACGGGGCCTACAAGTTCCTCGGCCCCGCGCCCGCGGAACCCAGCAAGCCGAAGAAGGCCTGAGCGTGCAGCCGCTCAAGAAGGCCGATCCCTCCTCGATCGCCGGCTACCGGCTGCTCGGCCGGCTCGGCGCCGGAGGCATGGGCGTGGTCTACCTCGCCCGGTCCTCCGGCGGCGCGCTCGCCGCGCTCAAGCTGATCCGCGCCGAGCACGCCGCCGACCCGGGCTTCCGGGAGCGGTTCCGCCGCGAGGCGCGGGCCGCCGAGCGGATCACCGGCCGCTGGGTCGTCCGCGTCCTCGGCTCCGACCCGGAGGCCCGGGAGCCCTGGCTCGCCACCGAGTACGTGCCCGGGCCCTCGCTCGCCGAGGCCGTCGCCCTGCACGGCGCCCTGCCCGAGCCGACCGTGCGGGCGCTCGGCGCACGGCTCGCCGATGCCCTCGCCGACATGCACACGGCCGGGCTTGTCCACCGGGACGTCAAGCCTGGCAACGTGCTGCTCGCCCTCGACGGGCCCCGGCTCATCGACTTCGGCATCGCCAGGACCGCCGGCGCGACCGCGCTCACGGCCACCGACGCCATGATCGGCACGCCCGGCTTCCTCGCCCCCGAGCAGGCCCGTGCCCTGGGCGCCGGCGAAGTCGGGTCGGCCAGTGACGTCTTCTCGCTCGGCTGTGTCCTCGCGTACGCGCTGACCGGACGCCGCCCCTTCGGCATGGGCGCGGTGGCCTCGGTCGTCTACCGCACCGTCCACGAGGAGCCCGACCTCGACGGCCTGCCCGAGCCGCTGCTGCCCCTGGTCGCGGCCTGTCTCGCCAAGGACGCCGCCGACCGGCCGGGCACCACCGAGGTGCGGGACGCCCTCGGTCCGTACGAGGGGCCGGCGGCGGGCGACTGGCTGCCGCCCGGCCTGCCCGCGCTGATCGCCCAGCGCTCCTCGCGGGTCCTGGACCTGCCGGTCGCCGACCCCACCATGCTCGACCCGGAGGAACCGCAGGGGACTTCACGGCGCCGCTTCCTGGTCCTCGCCGCCGCCGGGGCCGTCGCCGGCACGGGAGGCCTCACCGCCTGGCTGCTCGGCCGCGACCCGGGCACCGGCACCGGCGGCGGCACGGGGGCGCCGAAGGCGACGTACACGATCGGCGTCCTCACCGACCTCAGCGGCCCCGGCAAGGCGGACGGGCGCGCCCAGGAACGCGGACTGCGCCTCGCCGCGGAGACCTTCAACGCCCGCGCGGACCGGCCCTTCGACCTGGTGCTCAAGGTGACGGACGACGGCGGTGACCCGAAACGGGCCGCCGCAGGGGCCCGCGCCCTCCTCCAGGACCCGGCCCTGGTCGCCGTTCTCGGCCCGACGGCCACGGAGACGGCGATCGCGGCGGCCGACGTGCTCGTCGATCCGAAGGTGCCGGTGCTGAGCGTGGTGGCGTCGGTCGCGGACGGGGTGATCCGGGGCCAGACGCCGGAGACGCGCACCTACTTCGAAGTGCGGCCCTACCCCGACGTGATGCCGACGCCCTTCGGCCGCTACCTCACCGAGCACGGCCTGGGCCGCACCGCCGTCATCGAGGACCGGGCGGCCGGCACCTACAGCTGGCTCGCCGCCCGGAACCTGAAGGCCATGCCTCCCGCCGGCGGCACGGCCACCGTGCACCGGGTCGAGGCGGACAGCGAGGACTTCGGCCCGGCGGTCCGGGCCGCGCTCGCCACCTCCCCGACGGGCGTGATGTACGTGGGGAAGTCGCCGCGCCGGGCCGCCCTGTGCGCCAAGGCCCTGCGGCAGCAGGGTTACCGGGGTCCGTGCGGAAGCGTCGAGTCCGCGCTCCAGCCGGAGTTCCTCACCGTGGCGGGCCCGGCCGCCGAAGGCTGGTACTTCGGGGCGAGCTACACCGACCCCGACACGGTCCCGGCCGCGAAGGACTTCGCCGCCGCGTACCGCAAGCGCTGGGGGCTCGCGGCCACGGAACCGGTCGACCGGTTCGCGGTGGAGTCGTACGACGCCCTGTGGTGGACGGCGCAGGCACTGCGCACCGCTGTCGGGAGGAACGCGAGGTACCCGGGCGCGGCGACGTCGTACGCGTTCATGAAGGACCACAAGGTGTACCGGGGGGTGGCGAGGTCCTACCACTCCAGGGCCACCGAGAACTCGACGACCGTCCTCGAAGGACTGACCCTCTGGCGTATCCGCTCCGGAAGGCCCCGCTGCCTCGGCCCCTTCGCCGAGGCGGCGAAGCGCGACGACTGACCGCGCGGCCGGTCCGGGGCCGTAGCCCGGGCCGACCGCGCGGACGGGCGTCAGCCGACGACGGTCAGCCCACGACCGTCCAGGTGTCGTTGCCCGTGAGGAGCTGGCCCAGGTCGCCCTTGCCGTAGCGCTCCACGGCCGTCTCCAGCTGGTCCGCCATCAGCGTGTCGTACACCGGGCGGTCCACCGAGCGGAAGACGCCGATCGGGGTCTGGTGGAGGGTGTCCGGGTCGGCCAGGCGCGAGAGGGCGAAGGCGGTCGTCGGGGTCGCCGAGTGGGCGTCGTGGACGAGGATCCGGGACTCGTTCTCCGGGGTGACCGTGACGACCTGGAGGTCGCCGGTGGCCGGGTCGCGGACGACGCCCTTCTCGTGCTCGGCGCCGAAGCGGATCGGCTGCCCGTGCTCCAGGCGGATCACCGCCTCCTTGGCCTGGTCCTTGTCCTTGAGGACCTCGAAGGCGCCGTCGTTGAAGATGTTGCAGTTCTGGTAGATCTCGACGAGTGCCGTGCCGTTGTGCTCGGAGGCCTGGCGGAGCACCTCGGTGAGGTGCTTGCGGTCGGAGTCGACCGTGCGGGCCACGAAGCTC
>NZ_JBEXSZ010000197.1:0-13544 GCF_040613865.1 Streptomyces sp. NPDC006197
GTGTAGGCGCAGCCGTTGGCCCAGTCGGTGCCGTGGTTGGGACCGGCCAGCGAGACCCAGGCGTCGATCTTTCCGCTGCCGCCCAGGTTCTTGGCTGCCGCCCGGCTGGTCCGCGGCCATCCAGCGGCACCGCAAACGCCGTACCGAGGAAGCCGACGCGGCCCAGCGGCGGTTCAGCCCCGACGCCGCCACCGAACGCACCCCGGCGGCGGTGCCCCGCACCCGGCGGCTGCCGGCCCGCGGCCCCCGGCCCTCGCCGGCCCCGCGGTCCCGGCGCACCGGGCCGCTGATCGCCGTGGCCGTGGCCGCGCTGCTCGCGGGAGGCGGCGGCGTGTACCTGGTGAGCCGGCCCGGGAACGAGACGCCCGGCCCCGTCCGACAGGACCTGCGGCTGGCGCTCGTGGAGCAGACCGAGGCCGGGGAATGCACGGACAAGCTGGCCCCGCCGACCTTCTACGACGAGCAGGCGAAGGCCTGCTACCGCATCTCCACCCGCGACGACGACCGCATGAGCGTCAAACGGCTCAGGCAGGCGCGGACCGTGTTCGCCGACGAGCGGTGGACGATCACGATGACCTTCGGCGACGAGGACGGCCGGCGGTTCACCGCCCTCACCGAGCGCGCCGCCCAGCGGCAGACACCGCGGAACCAGATCGCCATCGTCCTCGGCGACCGGCTGCTCAGCGCCCCCTCGGTCTCCGCCCCCATCCCCGGTAACGAGATCCAGATCAGCGGCAACTTCACGAAGAACGACGCGGAGGCGCTGACCAGGGAACTCGGCGGCTGACCGCCGGGCCCCTCAGCCCTCCCGTACCGCCCTCGCCAGTTCCGTCAGGAACTCCACGACCCCCGAGGGGCCCGCCACCGCGAGGTCCGCGCGGCCGGCCAGCTCCGGGACCTCGGTGGAGCCGCTGCACACCAGCACGCCCGGGGTCCCGTCGGAGCGGAGCTTCTCGACCGCCGCGAAGGCCGGCAGGTCGCCCAGGTCGTCGCCCGCGTAGAGCACGGACCCGGCGCCCACCTCCCGTACGTACTTCGCGAGGGCCACGCCCTTGTCCATGCCCGGCGGCCGCAGCTCCAGGACCATGCGGCCGGGCTCCAGGACCAGGCCGTGGGCGACGGCCAGCTCGCCCAGCGGGCCCTTGAGGGCCTCGAAGGCGCCCTCCGGGTCCTGGGCGCGCCGGGTGTGGACCGCGACCGCGCGGCCCTTCTCCTCGATCCAGACGCCCGGCCAGGCCCCGGACCGGTCCAGGAAGCCGGGGAGCTCGGCGCGGACGGAGGCCACGCCCGGGTGCGGGGCGGCGGCCTGCACGGTGCCGGTGACGGCGTCCCAGCGTTCGGCGCCGTAGTGGCCGAGGACGACGAGGTGCTCCAGGCCGGGGACGCCGGCGAAACCGCCGTAGCGGACGGCGACCCCGGCGGGGCGGCCGGTCACGACGGCGATGGAGCCGACCTGGGGGGCGAGGGCGGCGAGGGCGGCCACGGCACCGGGGTGGGCGCGGGCCTGCTCGGGGTCGGGGACGATCTCGGCGAGGGTGCCGTCGAAGTCGAGGGCGACGACGGCGTTCGCCGGGCGCGCGAGGAGCGCGTCCAGACCGTCGCGGCCGGCGGGTGTGGTCGGGTGCTGAAGGCTGCTGACCATGTTCCCGACCCTACCCACGCGGGGGGAGTCTCGTCAGCGTGGCCGGGGTCACCCGTACCGTCATCCCCTCCGCCGCTGCTTCTCCTCCCGGACCCGGCGCAGCCGGTTGACGGTCACGGGGTCGTGGGCCAGGGCGCGCGGGTCGTCGAGGAGCGCGTTGAGCAGCTGGTAGTAGCGGGTCGGGGAGAGCCCGAGCCGCTCGCGGACGGCCCGCTCCTTGGCGCCGGGACCGGGCCAGGAGCGGCGTTCGACGGCGAGGAGCGCCTGCTCGCGCTCCCCGAGTCCACTGCTGTCGGCCTCTTCGGTCATACGACCAACCTATTACTCCGCGTTCTCCGCCGCCGTCGCCGCCCGGCCGATCCGGCCGAGGACGTCGGCGGGGCGGCCGCCGGGGGCGACGGCCCTGCCGATGTTCTGCTTGACGTCCTCGCTGACCTTGGCCCAGGAGGTCTTGCCGACCGGCGGGAGCTGCGCGTCGGGGAGGACCTTGAGGAAGACGCGCAGGTTGGCGTGGGCGGGGTCGGTCTCCATGCGGGTGGAGGCGGTGACGGTGACCGGCAGCAGGTCGTTGTCCCCGGCGAACTTCAGGACGTTCTCGTCGCTGAAGACGAAGTTCAGGAAGTCGCCGATCTCCTTGCGGTGACCGTTCTGCTTGAAGCCCATGATCCAGTCGGCGACGCCCATGGAGGTCTTGGGCAGGCCGTCGACGCCGGGGAGGGGGACCTGCCCGACCTGGACGCCCTTCTTCGCGGCCTCCTTGAGGAGCGAGGGGTGGCCGTTGAGCATGCCGACCTCGCCGTTCGCGAAGGCGGCGAAGGCGGCCTTGCGGTTGAGCTTGCCGGGGGCGACCGGTCCGGTGAGGTCCTTGCCGACGAGGTTCTTGCGGAGCCACTCGAAGGTGCGGATGTTGGCGTCGGAGTCGACGGCGTAGCGGTCGGAGGCGTCGGTCCAGCCGCCTCCGCCGCTGAGCAGCCACATGAGGGCCTCGGCCTGGGCCTCCTCGGGGCCGAGGGGCAGCGCGAAGGGGGTGGCGACCCCCTTGGCCCTGAGCTTCTCGGCGGCCTCGACGAGCTCGTCCCAGGTGGTGGGGGCCTTGGCGCCGGCCTCCTGGAAGAGGGCCTTGTTGTAGAAGAGCGGCCGGGTGGAGGCGACGAAGGGCATGCCGTACTGGGTGCGCTTGTACTCGCCGGCCGCGACGAGGGGGCCGAGGAAGTTCGCCTGGACGGGTATGGAGAGGAGTTCGTCGGCGGCGTAGAGCTGTCCGGCGGCCGCGTAGTCGGCATAGGCGCCGATCTGCGCGAGGTCGGGGGCCTTGCCCGCCTTGACCATCTCGGCGACCTTGCGGTCGACGTCGTCCCAGGACTCGACCTGGACCTCGACCCTGACGCCGGGGTGCTTCGCCTCGAAGGCGGCGACGAGGTCGGTCCAGTACTTCTTGGTGGTGTCGCCGCCGGTCAGGTCGTAGTCGGCGGCGACCAGCCTCAGGGTCACGTCGCCGGAGTCGCCGCCCAGTGCGCCGCAGCCGGCGACCGTCGCGGTCAGTCCGAGGGCGGCGGCGGCCGCGGTCAGTCCAAGGAATCGTCGCCGCTCCACGGCTTCATCCACCTTTTGCTCGTCGTTGAGCTGCATGTTTGCTCGTCTTCAGGGCGCAAGTCTCTCCCGCGGGCAGGTATGAGGTCTAGTCCACTCGGGTATCACTTCCGCAACTGCGGCGGGAGCATGACCGCATGACGGCCCCCGAATTTGTATCCGCGCGCAACAATCCTCGGAAGTGGACTAGACCTTTTGGGTCCCCTCGCGACACACTGTCCCCCGTGAGACACGTCATCGCCCTGGATGTGGGCGGCACCGGCATGAAGGCCGCCCTCGTCGGCGCGGACGGCACCCTGCTGCACGAGGCCCGCCGCGCCACCGGGCGCGAGCGCGGCCCCGAGGCCGTGGTGGAGACCATCCTCGGCTTCGCCGAAGAGCTCCGCGCCCTCGGCCAGGAGCGGTACGGAGAGCCCGCCGCGGCCGCCGGAGTCGCCGTCCCCGGCATCGTCGACGCCGAGAACGGCATCGCCGTCTACGCCGCCAACCTCGGCTGGCGCGACGTTCCCATGCGCGAACTCCTCAGCCGCCGGCTCGACGGCGTCCCCGTCGCCCTCGGCCACGACGTCCGCACCGGCGGCCTCGCCGAAGGCCGCATCGGCGCGGGCAACGGCGCCGACCGCTTCCTCTTCGTCCCCCTCGGCACCGGCATCGCCGGAGCCATCGGCATCGGCGACCGCATCGAGGCCGGCGCCCACGGCTACGCCGGCGAGATCGGCCACATCGTCGTCCGCCCCGGCGGCACCGACTGCGGCTGCGGCCAGCGCGGCTGCCTGGAGCGGTACGCCTCCGCCTCCGCCGTCTCCCTCGCCTGGGCCGAGGCCAGCGGCGACCCCGACGCCGACGCCGCCGACTGCGCGAAGGCCGTCGAGGCCGGCGACCCCACGGCCGCACGGGTCTGGCAGGACGCCGTCGACGCCCTCGCCGACGGGCTCGTCACCGCGCTCACCCTGCTGGACCCCCGCACGCTCATCATCGGTGGCGGTCTCGCCGAGGCCGGGGAAACCTTGTTCACACCACTCCGGGCCGCCGTGGAGGAACGCGTCACGTTCCAGAAGCTGCCCGCCATCGTCCCGGCGGCCCTCGGGGACACCGCCGGATGCCTGGGCGCGGGCCTCCTCGCCTGGGACCTTCTCTCCCTCGACTCGGAGGTTTCCGCCTGATGGCCGATCACAAGGTTCTCGCCGGCGCGCACGTCGTGCTGCCCACCGGAACGGTCGAGAACGGACGCGTGATCGTCGACGGCGACCGCATCGCCGGCTCGGCGCCCGAGGGCGCCCCGACCGTCGACCTGACCGGCCACTGGCTCGTCCCCGGCTTCGTCGACCTGCACAACCACGGCGGCGGCGGCGCCTCCTTCACCTCCGGCACCGTCGACGAGGTCCTCAAGGGCGTCCACACCCACCGCCTGCACGGCACCACCAGCGTCGTCGCCTCCTTCGTCACCGGCGAGATGGACTTCCTCGCCCGGCGCGCCGGACTGCTCTCCGAGCTCGCCGAGCAGGGCGACCTCGCCGGCCTCCACTTCGAGGGCCCCTTCATCTCCCCCTGCCGCAAGGGCGCCCACGACGAGACCCTGCTCCGCGACCCCGACCCGGCCGAGGTCCGCAAGCTGATCGACGCCGCCCGCGGCCAGGCCAGGATGGTCACCCTCGCCACCGAGCTGCCCGGCGGCCTCGACTCCGTACGCCTCCTCGCCGAGCACGGCGTCATCGCCGCCATCGGCCACACCGACGCCACGTACGAGCAGACGCGGGCGGCCATCGACGCGGGCGCCACCGTCGCCACCCACCTCTACAACGCGATGCCGGGCCTCGGACACCGCGCCCCCGGCCCCATCGCCGCCCTCCTGGAGGACGAGCGGATCACCGTCGAGCTCATCAACGACGGCACCCACCTCCACCCCGCCGCCCTGGAACTCGCCTTCCACCACGCGGGACCCGAGCGCGTCGCCTTCATCACCGACGCCATGGACGCCGCAGGCTTCGGCGACGGCCGCTACATGCTCGGCCCGCTCGCGGTCGACGTGAAGGACAGCGTCGCCCGCCTCGTCGAGGGCGGCTCCATCGCCGGCTCCACCCTGACCCTGGACCGCGCCTTCAAGCGCGCGGCCACCGTCGACGCCCTGCCGGTCGAATCGATCGTCCAGGCCATCTCCGCCAACCCGGCCCGCCTCCTCGGCATGTACGACCGCGTCGGCTCCCTGGAGCCCGGCAAGGACGCCGACATCGTCGTCCTCGACGCCGGGTTCGAGCTCAGGGGCGTCATGCGCAAGGGCGAATGGATCGTTGACCCGGCGACGGGCACAGCCGCCTGATCAGGCGTCACGCGCGAAGGCGGTCGGCCGCGGGTCTGGGCCAACCGCCTTTCCTTTGGCATGATCGGTGCCCGTCGGAACGCACGTTCCGCAGGACTTCACACGGAGTACGGGGGGCGGACAGGTCGTGATCCTCACGGTCACCCTCAACACGGCACTGGACCTCACCTACCGGGTCCCCGCCCTCACCCCGCACGCCTCCCACCGGGTCACCCAGGTCATCGAGCGGCCCGGCGGCAAGGGACTCAACGTCGCCCGCGTCCTCGCCGCCCTCGGGTACGAGACGGTCGCCACCGGCTTCGCGGGCGGCGCCACCGGCGCGACACTGCGGGACCAGCTCGCGCCGACGCCCGTACGGGACGAACTCGTCGAGACCGCCGGGCCCACCCGCCGCACGGTCGCGGTCGTCGACACCGCGAGCGGGGACACCACCCAGCTCAACGAACCGGGCCCGACCGTCACCGCCGACGAGTGGACCGCCTTCCGCACCCGCTTCACGGCGCTCCTCGACGGAGCCCGCGCGGTCGCCCTCTGCGGCAGCCTCCCGCCGGGCATCCACGTCGGCGCGTACGCGGAACTCGTCCGCCTCGCCAGGACGGCCGGCGTCCCCGTCCTCCTCGACACCAGCGGCGAACCCCTCCGGCGCGGCATCGCCGCCCGCCCCGACCTGGTCAAGCCCAACGCCGAGGAACTCGCCCAGCTCACCGGAGCCCGCGAACCCCACCGGGCCACCCGCGACGCCCGCCGCCGGGGCGCCCGCGCGGTGGTCTCCTCGCTCGGCCCCGAGGGCCTGCTCGCCGCCACCCCCGAGGGCGTCTGGCGCGCGGCCCCGCCCGCCGCCGTGAAGGGCAACCCCACGGGCGCCGGCGACTCCGCCGTCGCCGGCCTCCTCTCGGGCCTGGTCGACGACACCCCCTGGCCCGACCGCCTCACCCGCGCGGTCGCCCTCTCGGCGGCGACGGTCCTCTCCCCGGTGGCCGGGGAGTTCGACCCGACGGCGTACGAGGAACTGCTGACGCGGGTGAAGGTCGTCGAGGAGACCCCCTGAGGGGTCAGCCCTTACCGGTGTGGCCGGCCTCCAGGTAGACCTGGTCGAGGATCGCCTCGCACGAGTCGCCCGGCTCGCAGGAGATCTTGAGCGCGTTCGAGCCCTTGTTGAGGTTCACGTAGGAGTAGGTGTAGGTCCAGCCCTTCTCCCAGTCGCCCTCGGGGGCGTTCGCGAAGTTCTTCATGTTGATCTCGCGGGGCGCCTCGCCGTTGACCGTCAGGGACGTCTTGGCGTCCTTGCCGGGCACGCTGTACGTGATGCGGAGCGTGTACTCGCCGGTGTTCGGCACGTCGACCGACCAGCTCGCGGAGCTGCCCACGCCGCTCAGGGTCACGTAGGCGCCGTTCGTGCCCTTCGCGCCCTTCACGCCGGTCCCCGTCGTGGCCGTACCGCCCAGCGTCAGCGTCGCCGCGTCCTGCTTGGGGAGCTCCTCCGGGGTCTTCTCGGCGCTCGGCTCCGTGCTCGGCGTCTCGGAGACCTGGGAGGGCGCGGTCGACGGGGTGTTCCCGCCGGCCTTGTCGTCCTTGTCGTTCTCCTTGCCCGAGTTCGTGATCAGGGCCGCCGCGATGCCGACCACCACGACCGCCACGACCGCGACCGCGCCGATCAGGAGGCCCCGGGTGTTGGGGCCCCGGCCGGAGCCGCCGCCGCGCTGGGGCGGGATCGGGCGGGTCTGCGGCTGGGCGCCGTAGGTCTCGGGCGCCGCGTACTGCGCCTGCGGCTGGCCGTACGGGGCCTGCTGCTGCGGCGGCACGTACGCCTGCTGCTGGTGGCCGTACTTGCGCTCGCCGACCGTCCTGACCTGGTTGTACGAGGTCCGGGGCACGCCCGGCTGCGCGGGGGCGGGGCCGGGGTAGCCGTAGCCGCCGCCCTGCGGGGGCCGGGCACCCGCTGCCTGGCCGTCCTCGTAGAGGTAGCCGAACGGATCGTCGTCCTCGGGCGTGTTCGCGCCGTCGTTTCCGGCAGCCATCCGGGTCATCCTCTCCATGCTCGCCAGCCGTCGCCGACCGGCCGAGCCTACCCCGAACGGACCAGCGCGCGGCTCAACCGGCCCGCCGGTGGACCTTGGCGCGGGAGCGTTTCTCCACGTACATCCGCTGGTCCGCCGAGTTCAGGACCTCTTCCACGGTCATCCCGCACTCGGCCCAGCCGATGCCGAAACTCGCCCCGACACGGACCGCCCGCCCGTCCACCCGGATCGGCGGGATGATCGCGTTGCGCAGGCGCACGGCCAGGTCGGCGGCGTCGGCGGCGCCGAGGCCGTCGGCGAGGACGACGAACTCGTCACCGCCGAGCCGGGCGACGGTGTCGCCGTCCCGCACGCCGGTGGTGAGCCGGCGCGCGACCTCGATGAGGACGGCGTCGCCGGTGTGGTGCCCGAAGCGGTCGTTGATCGACTTGAAGCCGTCGAGGTCGCAGAAGAGGACCGCGAGCCCCTTGGTCCCGTCGTCGGTCTCGCCGCCCGTGGGCGCGACGATGTGGACGTGGTGGTCGTACGGCCCGGAGCCGCCCGCCGGCTCGAAACCGAAGCCGTGCTCGTGCTCGTGCTCGTACGGCTGCGGCTGCGGCTCGTAGCCGGAGTCGTACGAGGGGTCGTGCTCGTACTGCTGCGGTTCGTAGCCGCCGTCGTGACCCGTCCCGTAGCCGCCGTCCCGCCGCGAGTCGTACGCGCCGCCGTACGCCGCCTCGCCCCCCGGTGCCGACGGGCGCTCGCAGAGCCGGGCGGAGAGCCGGGAGCGCAGCTCGGCGCTGTTGGGGAGGCCGGTGAGGGCGTCGTGCGAGGCGCGGTGGGCGAGCTGGAGCTCGTGCCGCTTACGCTCCTCGATGTCCTCGACGTGGGTGAGGAGGAAGCGGGGGCCGTCGGCGGTGTCGGCGACCACCGAGTTCCGCAGGGAGACCCAGACGTAGGTGCCGTCCCGCCGCCCGAGCCGCAGCTCGGCCCGGCCGCCCTCGGCGGAGGTGCGCAGCAGGGTGCCTATGTCCTCGGGGTGGACGAGGTCGGCGAAGGAGTAGCGCCGCATGACGGAGGCGGGCCGGCCGAGGAGCCGGCACAGGGCGTCGTTGGTGCGGAGGAGCCGGCCGTGCTGGTCGCCGCCCATCTCGGCGATGGCCATGCCGGAGGGGGCGTACTCGAAGGCCTGCCGGAAGGACTCCTCGCTGGCCCGCAGGGCCTGCTGCTCGCGCTCCAGGCGGACCAGGGCGCGCTGCATGTTGGAGCGGAGGCGGGCGTTGCTGATGGCGATCGCCGACTGCGAGGCGTACATCTGGAGCGCCTCCTGGCCCCAGGGTCCGGGGTGCCGGCCGTTGCGCGGGCGGTCGACGGATATGACGCCGAGGAGCTCGCGGCCGGAGCCGGACGGGGCTCCCGCCGCGCGGGCGGAGCCGAGCGTGGGGGCGTACATCGGGGCGTAGAGGCGGTCGTGCGGGTGCCACTCGTCCTCGAAGCGGGGCGCGGGGCCGTCGGTGTGCCACTGGGGGACGTCGTCCTCCATGAGGACCCAGCCCTCGGTGTGCGGGATGAACCGCAGGTCGCCCCAGGCGACGCCCATGGCCAGGCGGCGGTCCCAGGAGGAGCGGGAGCCGACGCGGCCGGTGATCAGGGCCTCCGCGGCCGAGCTTCCGGCGAAGGCGGCGACGACGAGGTCACCGTCGGGGCGGACGAGGTTGACGCAGGCCAGCTCGTAGTTGAGACCGGCGACCACACCGTCGGCGACGGTCTGCAGGGTGTCCGCCAGGCTCCGGGCAGTGTTGAGGTCCGCCACGACCTGATGCAGCTGCCGCAGGGTCGAGAGACGGACGTAAGGCTCCGACTCGGTCTCCATCGCTCGCTCTCCCCGAGACCTCGACAGCAACTCCAGGGTTCTCATCGGCTTCGTACTGCACTGTCACCGCCACTGAATCACAGCGAGCTCCGCACCCGGTACACAGGGTCAACAATTACCGGCCTCTGTGACTCAAGTCACAGCAGCTCGCGGCGGGTCCTCCCGCCTGCGGCATATGCCAGGACCTAGGTCCGGCGCCCGTGCCCGGCTGGTCCCCCGGCCCGATGCGGGACGCGAGCCGCCGGGGCTAGCGTGCGAGGGTGCTACAGAAGACACCCGCCCCACCCCCCGTCTCCGACCTGGCCATCCCTCATGCTGAGGGGGTGAGCAACGACGAGTTCCGGGCGGCGATGGCCCGCCTCGCGGCAGGCGTGGTCCTGGTGACCGCGCACGACCCCGACGACGGCCCGCGCGGCGAGGACGTCGGCATGACGGCCACCGCCTTCATGTCGGTCTCCCTCGACCCGCCCCTGGTGCTCGTCAGCCTCCGCAACGGCTCCCGCATGGACGACCTGCTCGCCGACGTCCCCGTCTGGGCCGTGTCGATCCTCGCCGAGGACCAGCGGCACGTCGCCGGGCGCTTCGCCATGAAGAACCGGGTCAGCGACCGGCTCCTCTTCGCCGACCTGCCGTACACGCGCGGCGAGGAGAGCGGCGCCCCGCTCATCGGCGGCGCGCTGTCGGTCCTGGAGTGCCGCACGGAGAACCGGGTCGTGGCCGGAGACCACACGCTGGTGGTGGGCCGGGTCCTGACGGTCGGCCTGCCCTCGGGGGGCGGCGGCCCGCTGACGTACTTCCAGGGGAAGTACCGCCGACTGGGCTGACCCGCTCAGCCCCAGTCGCGGGACTGGCGGGTGCGCTTGGTCTCCGAGCGCTGCTTCTTCTCGCGCAGCCGCCGCTCGTTGATCCCGCGCGGGATCTTCGTCGGACGGCGGGGCTTCGGCGGCGGGGCCGTCGCCTCGGCGAGGAGCGCGGCCAGGCGGACCGCCGCCGTCTCGCGGTTGCGCCACTGGGAGCGGTGCTCCGAGGCGCGGACCGTCACGACGCCGCCCACCAGGCGGGAGGCGAGCCGTTCCAGGGCTCGGGCCTTCCACACCTCGGGGAGCGCGTCGGTGGCCGCGAGGTCGAAACGGAGCTCCACCTGCGAGTCGCTGGTGTTCACGTGCTGACCGCCCGGCCCCGACGACCGCGAGAAACGCCACTGGAGCTCGGCCTCGGGCAGCGAGACGGAGCCGCGGATGGGATACGGACCGGACATGCCCCCCATGTTCCCCGGAGGGGCCGGTACGAGTCATCCTGTTTTCGCGCGACCGCCCACGCGGCACGCGCGCGTGGGGACGGCGGGAACCGCCGGCGGCCGAACCGCGTTTCTCCAGGCGACGACAGAACGATGAAAGGGACTTTCCATGGCTGTGAGCCTGTCCAAGGGCGGCAACGTCTCCCTGACCAAGGAGGCCCCGGGCCTCACCGCCGTCACCGTGGGCCTCGGCTGGGACGTCCGCACCACCACCGGCACCGACTTCGACCTGGACGCCTCCGCGATCGGCGTGGACGCCGCCGGGCGCGTCGCCTCGGACGCCCACTTCGTCTTCTTCAACAACAAGTCGACGCCCGACCAGACCATCGTGCACACCGGTGACAACCGCACCGGCGAAGGCGGCGGCGACGACGAGCAGATCAACGTCAACCTCGCGGCCCTCCCGGCCAACGTCGACAAGATCGTCTTCCCGGTCTCCATCTACGACGCGGTGTCCCGCTCGCAGAACTTCGGCCAGGTCCGCAACGCGTACATCCGCATCGTGAACCAGGCCGGCGGCACCGAGATCGCCCGCTACGACCTCTCCGAGGACGCCGCCGTCGAGACGGCCATGATCTTCGGCGAGCTGTACCGCAACGGCGCCGAGTGGAAGTTCCGCGCGGTCGGCCAGGGCTACGCCTCGGGTCTGGAGGGCATCGCCCGCGACTTCGGCGTCAACCTCTAAGGACGTCTGACGCACCGGCACCAGGTGGGGCCCCGGCGGAATCCGCGCCGGGGCCCTACCCTTCTCCGCGTGATCGTCGAACCCCTCCCGCGCACGGAAGCGCACGCCCTCCCCGGGCCGCTGCTCACCGAACTCACCGCGCTGTACGCGTCGAACCAGGAGTTCCACCAGCTCAGCGGCGACTTCCCCGATCCCGACGACATCCGGCCCGAGCAGGTCGCCGCCGCCCTCGCCGACGAGCTCGCGCAGCCGACGGCCGAGGTGCTCCTCGCCCGCGCGGAGGGACGGCTCGTCGCCGTCGCGGTCACGCTCGGCCGCCACCCCGACCCGCTCCAGACCGACCCGTGGCTCGGCCTGCTGATGGTCCACGCCGACGCGCGGCGCGCCGGGTACGGCCGCCGGCTCGCCACGTACATCGAGACCGGCTTCCGCGCCGAGGGCCGCACCGGACTGCGGCTCGCCGTCCTGGAGAACAACCCGGAGGCACTGGCCTTCTGGACCGCGCTGGGCTACGAGGAGACGGACCGGCGCCCGGACCTCGCCCACGGCCGCCCGTGCGTCGTGATGCGGAAGTCCCTGCTCTAGAGGATGTCTCAGGGCTTGGCCGGCTTCCCGTCGCCGTAGAGCCAGACGTCCCACAGCGCGTCGAGGTCACGGCCCGCCACGCTCTCCGCGTAGGCCGTGAAGTCGTCCGTGGTGGCGTTGGCGTGGCGGTACTTCGCGGCCCAGCCCCGCAGGATCTCGTCGAAGACGCGGTCGCCGACCGTCTCGCGCAGCTTGTGCAGGACCATCGCGCCCCGCTGGTACACGGGCGGGTCGAAGAGGTTCTCGGCGGCGGGCGGGGCGGCCGGCGGGAAGGCCCAGTTCGTGTCCTGGGCGAAGGCCCGCTCGAAGCGGGTGCGCGCGGGCACGTGCTCGTACTCCTCCGAGTACAGCCACTCCGCGTACGTCGCGAAGCCCTCGTTCAGCCAGATGTCCCGCCAGGTCTCCGGCGTGACCGAGTTGCCGAACCACTGGTGCGCCTGCTCGTGGACGAGGGTCGTCCGGTCGAAGGAGCGGGCCGGGAAGACGGGCCGGGTCTGGGTCTCCAGGGCGTAGTGGAGGCTCCCGTTCTCGGTGACGACGGCCCCGGCGGCGGAGAAGGGGTAGGGGCCGAAGCGTTTCACCTGGCGGGCGAGGATCCCGGGGATCTCCTTCCTCAGCGCGGCGCTGGCCACCGCGGCGGGGGGCTCGGCGGCGGTGAGGACGGGCACGGTGCCGAGGGCGGTCGCCGTCCCCGTCTCGTACCGGCCGATCGCGACCGTCGCGAGGTAGCTCGCCATCGGTTCGGCCGTGTGCCACACGGTGGTGACGCGCCCGTCCTGCTCGGTGCGCCGCGCGGTCCTGACGCCGTTGGAGACGCCTTCGACCCCGGCGGGGAGGGTGAGCGTGAGGTCGTAGGAGGCCTTGTCGGAGAGGTGGTGGTTGCCGGGGAACCAGGTCATGGAGCCGGTGGGTTCGCCCACGGCGACCGCCCCGCCCGGCGTGCGCAGCCAGCCCTCCTCCGAGCCGTCGGCGTCCGTGATCGGTTCGGGCACGCCCGAGTAGGTGACGGTGGCCCGGAACTCCGCCCCTTCGGGGAGTTCCTCGCGGGGGCGGAGGGTCAGCTCGTTCCCGGCCCGGTTGTACGCGGCGGGGGTGCCGTCGACGGTCGCGCGGCGCACGGTGAGGCCGGCGAGGTCGAGGTTGAAGGCGCTGAGGTCCTGGGTGGCGCGGGCGGTGATCTCGGCGGTGCCGTCGAGGCGGCCGGAGGCGGGGTCGTAGGCGAGGGTGAGGCCGTAGTGCCCGACGTCGTAGCCGCCGTTGCCGAGCTTGGGGAAGTACGGGTCGCGCAGTCCGGCGGCCCCGGGGGTGCCCCGGACGCCGCTGCCGATGCCGGTGCAGCCGGCCGCGAGCAGCACGAGGGTTGCGGCGAGGGCGGCGACTGAGGTCCGGCTGCGCTGTGACACGTACCGATCTTAAAAGGTCAAAAACGAAAAAAGGTGGTGGCGCCCGGCGGGGGATCCGGGCCCGACTGGGGGCAGCGCTCGGACGCGATCTGGATGTGCGGCGGTTTGATACGGGTCTGGCGCGGGCGGTACGAGGAGGTCGTCCGGCTCGTCGG
>NZ_JBEXSZ010000198.1:0-13338 GCF_040613865.1 Streptomyces sp. NPDC006197
AGCCAGCTGCCCCGTCCGTGCACCGGCACAAGGTATCGGTCGTCTGGCCTGTTCTCGGCGTGCCGCCTGAAGCGATGCTCCCGGCTGGAGGACGAGCCGGTCTTACTTCCCCTTCCGGAATCCCCGAAAATCTATCCTCGACACATGAAGATACTCCTGAGCGGAACCGCATCGGATTCCCATACATGGAATCTCGTGTACCTCCGTCTCTTCCTCGAGGAACAGGGCCACGAGGTCGTCGGGCTCGGTCCCTGCGCCCCCGCCGAGCTGCTGGTCGCCGGCTGTCTGCGGCACGCGCCCGACGCGGTGGTGCTCAGCAGCGTCAACGGACACGGCTACCGCGACGGACTCGCCGCCGTCCGCCGGCTGCGCGAGGTACCCGCCCTGGCCGGCCTTCCCGTGGTGCTCGGAGGAAAGCTCGGCGTCGCCGGGCACCGCCAGGAAGCCGACGTGGCACGGCTCACCGAGGCCGGCTGCGACGCCGTGCTCGGCGAGGACCTGGACGCCCTGCGCGCGTTCCTCGCCGCGCGCGCCCGCAGGGAGGTGCCGGCTTGACCGCCCCCGCCCCCCTCCCCGGCTTCGGCGGCTTCGTCGCGGCGTCCATGGCCGCCGGCCGGCTCGTCGTCCAGCCCCGCATGGGCTTCGGCGACCCCGGCCGCATGCGGGCCGGGCTCGCCCGGACCAGGGCCGCCACCGCCCACACCGCGGGCACCCTGACCGTCGACAGCTACACCCGCGTCGGCGACCTCGCCGCAGCCCGCGCCGCCGTGGCCGACGGAAGCCGCCTCAACGGCTACCCGATCGCCGCGCACTCCCCGGCCACCACCCGGACCGTCCTCGACGGGCTGCTCGACGCCGACTTCCCCGTACAGGTCCGGCACGGCTCCGCCCGCCCCCTGGCCATCGTCCGGGCGCTCACCGCGGCCGGCCTCGACGCCACCGAAGGCGGCCCCGTCTCCTACTGCCTGCCCTACGGCCGCACCCCCCTGCGGGAGTCCGTCACCGCCTGGGCCCGCGCCTGCGAACTCCTCGCCTCGGCGGCGCGGCCCGGCGCCGTGCCCCACCTGGAGAGCTTCGGCGGCTGCCTCCTCGGCCAGCTCTGCCCGCCGGGCCTGCTGGTGGCCGTGAGCGTCCTGGAATGCCTGTTCTTCGCCCGGCACGGGCTGCGCAGCGTCTCCCTCAGCTACGCCCAGCAGACCGACCCGGCGCAGGACGAGGAGGCCCTGCGCGCCCTGCACCGGCTCGCCGCCGAGTTCCTGCCCGACGACGTCGACCACCACGTCGTCCTCTACACCTACATGGGCGTCTACCCCCGCACCGCACAGGGCGCCACCCGCCTCCTTGAGGCCTCCGCCCGGCTCGCCGTGCGCTCCGGCGCCGGCCGCCTCATCGTCAAGACCACCGCGGAGGCCCACCGCATCCCGACCGTCGAGGAGAACGTCCGCGCCCTGGAGACCGCCGCCGCGGCCGCCGCGCTCGCCGGCCCCCCGCCCCCCGGCCCCGCGGCCGAAGGGGACGGCGAGGTGTACCAGGAGGCCCGCACCCTGATCGAGACCGTCCTCGGCCTCCACCCCGACCTGTCCCGGGCCCTGCCGGCCGCCTTCGAACGGGGGCTGCTCGACGTGCCGTTCTGCCTCCACCCCGACAACGCCGGCCGCTCCATGGGATGCGTCGACCCCCGGGGACGGCTCCGCTGGGCCCGGACCGGCGCCATGCCGATCCGCCCGGACACGGCCGCCGCCGCCCCGCTCACCTCGGCCGGTCTGCTCGCCGCCCTCCACCACGTCGCCGACCGCTACGACAGCCCCCGGCACCGCGGCGGCGACCACGACCGCCCACCGGCCACCCCGCTCACCGTCTGACCCGGGCCCGCCACTCGACCACCCACACCCGCCACCCAACCACCCACGCCCGCCACCCAAACCCGCCACCCAAACCCGCCACCCGACCACCCACACCCGCCACCCTTGCCGCCCGACCACCCGCGCCTACACACCCGCCATCCTTGCCGCCCGACCACTTGCGCCTACCCCGACAGGAGCCCCGCCATGGACCAGCCCCTCTCCGCCGGCTCACCGGCGACCCCGCCGCCGCTGGGCGAGCACCTCCGCTCGCCCCGACTGCGCGCCGCCATGCTCGTCCAGCAGGAGGCCCTCCACGCCGCCCGCGCGTTCCTGCGCGGCGAGGGCTTCACCGAGCTGCTGCCCCCGCTCGTCGGGCCCGTCACCGACCCCGGCGGCCGTGGCGCCAAGGCCCTCGACGTCGACTACTACGGCCACCCGTACAAGCTGATGACCAGCGCCATCCTCTACAAGCAGGCGTCCCTGCGCGGCTTCCCCCGGCTCTTCTACGTCGCCCCCAACGTGCGCGTCGAGCCCGAGGAGACCGCCGGCACCGGCCGTCACCTCGTCGAGTTCCACCAGATCGACGTGGAGATCGCCGACGGAAGCCGCGAGGACGCCCAGGAGATCGCCGCTGGCCTGCTCACCCATGTCACCGAGCACGTGTGGACCGCCGTTCCCGAGATCCTCGGTGAACTCGGCCGGGTCGAGGGGGACTTCGCCGACGTCCGCGCCGGCAAGTACGACGTCTGCACCCACGACGACGCCGTGGCCCGCCTCCTCGCCGCCGGTCACCCGCAGAACCCCGACGGCGAGATCGACTGGGCCGGCGAGCGGCTCCTCTCCCTGGAGAGCGACCGCCCCTTCTTCGTCAACGACTACCCCAAGGGCTCCCGCGGCTTCTACGACCGCGAGGACCCCGAACGCCCCGGCGTCCTGCGCAACTTCGACCTGATCGCCCCGCACGGGTACGGCGAACTCGTCTCCGGCAGCGAGCGCGAGGCCGACTACGCCACCATCGTCACCCGCATGCGCGAGAGCGGCGAGAACCCCGCCAAGTACGCCTGGTACCTCAAGGAGGCCCGCGACGGCATGCCGCCCAGCGCCGGATTCGGCATGGGCCTGCAGCGCCTGGTCCGCTTCCTCACGGGCCTCGACGCCCTGTGGCAGGTCAGCGCCTACCCGAAACTCCCCGGGGTGGTGGCCCCGTGACCGCCCTCGGCGCCCCCGGCTTCCCCGAGCGGGAGATCCGCGCCCGCGCCCGCAACGGCACCGCCGAGGTCTTCCCCGACCCCGCCACGTACGGCACACGGCTGTACGGACCGGGTCCGGCGGCCGTCGCCGCCGACGGCCTCGACCGGGCGCGCATCGTCCCGCCCGTCTTCATGCCCCAGCGCCTGGAGAAGCTCATCGAACTCGCCCGCGAACCGGAGTTCACCGACGTCGACCTCGGCTCCCGCGTCGGCGGCTTCACCACCCGACTGCCCCTGTACCTGTCCGCCTTCGGCTCCACCCGCGCCGGCAGCGGCGACCTCGCCGTCCACGCGAGCCGGCAGGCCGCCCGTCTCGGCATCCCCATGGTCATCGGCGAGAACATGATCCCCGTGCACGGCTACCGGCGCGCCGGCGACGCCACCCGCTCCGCCCTCCTCGCCCGCGTCGAGGCCTACCTCGACGCCGCACCGGACGGCGTCGGCGGCGTCGTCGTCCAGCAGTCCACCGAGGATGCCGACTCCGAGGTCTGGAACCTCCTCTACAGCGACCCCGCCTTCCGACCCCTCCTGGAGACCGGCCGGCTCGCCTTCGAGCTGAAGACCGGCCAGGGCGCCAAACCCGGCCTCGGCGGCATGACCGTCGTCGACCGCGCCGAGGCCGAGCAGCTCGCCCGCCGCTTCACCGTCAGCGACGTCCTCGACCCCGACGGCGAACGCCGGCTGCGCTGCGCCACCCCCGGCACGTTCACCGACGAGATCCTCCGCCAGCAGCTGCGCTTCATGCGGAACAACTTCCCCAAGGCCCGCACCTGGGTGAAGTTCCACCCGGGCCGCGACATCGCCCACGCCGCCCGCACCGCCTGGTCCGCCGGTGCGGACGCCGTCACCGTCGACGGCGCCGAAGGCGGCACCGGCTGGGCCCCGGGCGTCTTCCTCGACCACGTCGGCCTGCCCCTCGCCGAATGCCTGCGCCGCATCGGCCGCCCCGACGGCTGCCTGCTCGCCACCGGCGGCATGTGGGAAGGCGGCCGCGCCGTGCGCGCCCTCGCCCTCGGGGCCACCGCCGTCGGCCTCGGCCGTGCGGCCCTCGTGGCCGTCGACGAGGACCCCGAGCACGGCCTGGAGCGCCTCGCCGACAGCATCGCCCTCGAACTGCGGCTGCTCATCAGCGCCCTGGGCAAGTACACCGTCGCCGCCCTGGGCCCCGAGGACCTGTGGTGGCCCGACGGCCACCCGTCCCACGCCGAGACTTCCGCCGTCCCGTCCCACGCCGACCGCGCCGCCGACTCGCCGCTCCCGGTCGTCACCGACCCGGCGGGAGCGACGCCATGACCAAGCACCGGCAGCGCGGCGGAGACCGTGCCGTCCACGCCCGTTTCTCCGTCCGGGAGACCCCCGGCATCACCGTGACGGTGTCGCACGACGGCGCCGCCCTCGGAGCCGCCGACGAGCCCCCACCGGGGGCGGCCGACGACACCGCCGACAGCGCCGGACTGGCCGGTGCGGCCCTTCACACCGCGCAGCGGGCCCTCGCCGAGGCGGGCCGCGCCTACCTCGGCGGCCGGGTCGAGCTGCGTACGCCTCGGCCGACCGAGCGCGGCACGCGCCGGCCCACGGCCCCCGGCACACGCCGGCGTCGCGCCGTGCGCCGGGCCGCCGACCGCGCCGTGGCCCTCGCCGTCGCCGCCGGCCTCAGGGGCGACGCGGCCGGCGCCAGGGTCCGTGTCCGCCCACCTCTCTGACCGCGGCCCTCCGCCCTCTGGCGACGGCCGTCCACCTCACCCCGCGCACGGCCTCCGTCCGTCCCGTCCCGGTCCCAGTTCCGTCCATCCCACCCCGCGCACGCCCTCCGTCCGCCCCGTCCCGGCCCCAGCCCCGTCCACCCCACCCCACGTCCCGGCTCCCCGTCCCTCGACCACAGAAAGCCGACCCCATGGGAACGACCCCCACGACCAGCGCACCGGCAGGCCGAGAGCCCGTCGTCGACTGGCGTCGCGTCAGCAGTCTCGTCATCGGCCAGGCCGCCGTCCAGGCGGGCAGCTTCGCCCTCCTGATCGCCATGAGCTGGACGGCGGTCCAGCTCGGCGGCCGCGAAGCCGTCACGTACGTCACCCTCGCCGCCACCCTGCCGCGCGCCCTGCTCCTCCTCTTCGGCGGAGCGCTCGCCGACGCGCTCGGACCCCGCGCCGTCCTGCTCCGCGCGACCGGTGTCCGCGTCCTCGTCCTTGCGGCCGGAACGCTGGTGACCGTCACCACCGAGACCCTGTGGCCGCTGATCGCCGTCGCCCTCGTCGACGGCGTCCTGCTCGGCCTCACGGGCCCCGCCTCCGGGGTCCTGCTGCCCCGCCTCGCCCCGCAGGACCAGCTCGGCCGGGCCAACTCCCTCTTCTCCATGGTGCTGAGGCTCGCCCCCATCGCCGGCTCGCCCCTCGGCGCCTGGCTGGTCGTCGTCGGAGGCCTGCCCGCGGCCATGACGGCCGCGGCCGCCGGCTGTGTCGTCTGGCTGGCCTGCGCCACCCACGTCACCCACGGCATGTCCCGGCCCGAGCGCGCCCCCCAGGGGCCCTCCCTGCTGCGCCGCTCCGGCGACGGCTTCCGCCTCCTCGCCGCGCACCCGCGACTGCGGTGGATGTTCGTCGCCTGCTTCTGCATGGACCTGGCCTTCCTGTGGCCGGCCGAGGTCGCCCTGCCCCTGCGGGCCGCCGACGAGGGCTGGGGCGTCGGCGCCGTCGCCATGGTCCTGTCCGTCTTCGGCGCCGGCGCGCTGGCGTCCGCCGCCCTGGGCGCGGCGCTCGCCCACCGCATCCCGGCGCACACCAAGCTCGTGGTGACCGGCGTCGGCCTCGCCGCCGGGATGGCCGCCATGGCCCTCGTCCCCTCGCCCGTCGTCCTGGCCGGCACGGCCGGAGCCGTCGGCCTGCTCTCCGGCCTCAACGGCCCGGCCCTGGTCACCGCCTACCAACAGGCCGTCCCCGAGGGCCGGATGGGCGCCGCGATGTCCACCTTCGCGCTCTCCGGCATCGGCGCGGCGCCCCTGTCCCTGGCCGTGTTCAGCCCCGTCTCGCTCTCCCTCGGGGTGACCGGGACCTGGCTGCTGTGCGCGGGCCTCGCCCTCCTCTCCCCGGTCGCCGCGGCCGTCGCCCTGCGCGGCGGGGCGGCCACCGCCACGCCGCGCGGCGGCGCCCGTGCCCGTACCGCACCGGAGCCCACCGCCACTTCCGTGTGAGGCAGACATGATCCCGCTGGTTTCCCCGCCACCGCCGGCAGCTCCGCCGGCCGGCCCGCTGATCCCGACCGCGCTCCCGCCCCTGACCACGGCCCTGCCGCGGCTGCCCGGGCTCCGCCCGGCCCGGCCGCAGCTGTGGCTGGTGGCCACCGAGGCCCACCAGGACACCGTCACCCGGTACGCCCCCCTCGTCCTGGACGCCGGCGAACTGGCCCGCGCCGAGGAGTTCCGCCGCTCCGGCGACCGCGCCACCTACCTGTGCGCGCACGTCGGGCTGCGCCGCCTGCTCGGCGCCCACCTGGGCGTCGCGCCCCGCACCGTGTCGGTGGCCCGGGCGCCGTGCCCCTGCTGCGGCGAGCCGCACGGACGCCCCGTACTGACCGACGGGCGCCCGCACTTCTCGCTCTCCCACTGCGAGGGGCTGAGCCTGATCGCCGTCGCGTCCACGCCCGTCGGCGTGGACATCGAGCGGGTGCCGGCGGGGCACACCGTCGCGGAGGCCTCCGAGGTCCTCCACCCCGCCGAGGCGGCGGAACTCGCCGTCCTCGCCCCCGCCCACCGGCCCGCCGCGTTCGCCCGCGTCTGGACCAGGAAGGAGGCCTACCTGAAGGGGCTCGGCATCGGCCTGGGCGCCGATCCGTCCGCCGAGTACGTGGGCGCGGGACCGGTCCCGTCCGCACCGCCCGGCTGGCTCCTCGCCGACGTCACCGCCCCGGACGGCCACCACGCCGCCGTGGCCCTGCGCCGGTGACGGGCCCGCCGACGGGCGGCCCCGGCCGGCCCGTGCCCTTCAGGACGCGCCGTCGAGCAGGGGCAGCACGTCCCTGCGGTAGAAGTCGAAGAAGCCTCGCTGTTCCGGGCCGATCTGGCCGATGTGCAGCCGGTCGACGCCGACGTCCACGAAGCGGCGGAGGTGTCGGACGTGCTCCTCGGGGTCGGGACCGCACGCCACCCCCGCCGCGACCGTCTCCTCGGTCACCAGCGTGGAGGCCTGCTCGAAGTGGGCGGGGGTCGGCAGGATCTGGTTCAGTTCGCCGGGCAGGTGCTCGGTCGGCCAGATCCGGTGGGCCGTCCGCACCGCCTCGGTGCGGGACTCCGCCCAGCACACCTTCGTCGCCCCGTACACCGGCCGGGCGGGGTCGCGGGCCCGGAACCGCGCGATGATGTCCGCGTCCGGGGCGGTGGTGACGAGACCGTCGGCGATCTGCGAGGCGAGACGGGCGGCCCGGGGGCCGAAGGCGGACACGTCGAGGGGCGGAGGGGTGTCGGGCAGGCTGTAGATCCGGGCGTTCTCGACGGTGTAGTACCTGCCCCGGTGGGTGACCGTCTCGCCGGTGAAGAGGAGCCGGATGACCTCCACCGCCTCCTCCAGCATCTCCAGGCGCACCCCGGCGGACGGCCAGGGGTCGCCGAGGACGCGTTCGTTGAGCGCCTCCCCGCTGCCGAGGCCGAGGCGGAAGCGTCCCTCCAGCAGCAGCTGGGAGGTGGCCGCGGCCTGCGCGACCAGCGCGGGATGGAGGCGTACGGTCGGACAGGTCACGGCCGTCTCGACGGGAAGCCGCACGGCCTGGGACAGGGCCCCGATCACGGACCACACGAAGGGGCTCTGGCCCTGCGCCTCGTTCCAGGGGTGGAAGTGGTCGGAGATCCACAGCGACCGGAAGCCCGCGTCCTGCGCCATCCGGGCCTGGGCGACGAGATCGGCGGGCCCGAACTCCTCGCAGGAGAGGAAGTACCCGAACTCGGTCATGACGCCTCCGGTGGATGGGCGCGTTCACCGGCCTCCGCAGAGACGGCTCGTCGATGCGGTTGCCCGGGTACCGGAAGGGAAAACACCGGGCGCCGGCCCCGGCGCGACGGGCTCACGTCCCGGACGGTGCCCTGTCCCGGCCGCGGGGCACGTGGATGTCGAGGACGCAGACGTCGTCCCGGTTCCCCGTGCCCGTCCCGGCGAGCATCCGGGCGACCATGGGGTCACGACCCCCGCGCACCAGTCGCAGCGCCTCCGCTGCGAGGCGGTCGAGGCCCACCGAGATGTCCTCGCCCGGCTTCTCCACGAGACCGTCCGTGTAGAGCAGCAGATGGTCCCCGGGCAGCAGGTCGACCACGGCCTCCTCGTACCGGGAGCCGTGCAGGGCGCCGAGCAGCGGACCCTCGGGCTGGGGCAGGAAGCGCGCCTCGTCGTCCCGGATCAGCAGGGGCGGCGGATGCCCCGCCCGGACCCAGGTCAGCCGGTGGTTCCAGGGCTGGTAGCGGCCCATGACCATGGTCGCGGTGGTGCCGCGCTCGTCGTCCGCCGTGTGGAGGAGAAGGGCGTTGAGCCTGCTGAGGACGTCGGGGAGGCCGGATCCCGTGATGCTCATGCCCTTGGCGGTGAACCGCAGCTGCGCCATGGTACCGACGGCCGCCAGGCCGTGGCCGGCGACGTCTCCCACGACGAACAGCGCGCTCCGGTCGGGCAGTTCGATCGCCGAGTACCAGTCGCCCCCGACGTTCAGGCCCCGGTCGGCCGGCATGTAGGCGACGTCGACGCACAGCCCCGCGAGATCCAGCGACTGCTCGGGGATCGGCAGCAGGGTCTCCTGGAGCCGGGCGCCGAGGGCCCGCTCGGCCTTGAGCATGCCGCGCTGGACGAGGTTCTCGCGCTCGCTGTCGCGCAGGGCGAGTTCGGCGTCCTTCTGCGCGCTGAGGTCCTGGAAGAAGCCGTGCACCTCGACGGGCGTGCCGTCCGCGTCCCGCTGTGCCTCCGCGACGATCCGCAGGTGCCGTACGCCGTGCGCGGCGGTGATGCGGAAGGGCTCGTCGATGGCCCGGCCGTCGCCGAGGAGCCGCTGGACGGCGGCGCCGAGCCTCGGCAGGTCCTCGGCCACCAGGTGCTCCGGCAGCTCCTCCAGGCGCATGGGCCCCAGGGCGGGGTCGCGGTCGAAGATGACGTACACCTGATCCGACCAGGTGATCGTGTCCGTGATCAGGTTCCAGCCGGCCCAGCCCAGGTTTCCCAGGCGCTGCATGTCGGCCAGCAGGCGGGTCTCGCGCTCGCTGGCGTCATGGCGGACCCAGGAGACGACGAGGCGTCCGCCGAGCCGCGAGGCGCGGACCGAGTACACGGATTTCTGCGGGACGCCGGCGGTCACCTCCTCGTACGTGAAGGGATCGCTCTCGTAGACCGACCCCGTGACCAGCGTGTCCAGGTATCCGTCCCACAGGGCGGTGCCCGCCACCGTGGGGTACGTCTCCAGGATCCGCCGGCCCACCAGCTCCTTGCCGCGTCGCCCGGCCACGTCGACCGCCCCGGGCGCCGCCGCCTCGATCAGGTAGTCCTCGACGTCACCGGTCTCCGAGCGCAGCGGGGCGAGCAGGACCGCGGGGCCTGGCAGAGCGTCCAGGACCGCCTGGACGGCGGCGACGTCCTCGCCGGAGGCGGAGGCGTCGCCCCCGAGCGGGCCCCGGTCCTCCCTCAGGGGTCCGACGCAGAGTCTGACGGCCCGCCGCAGCAGTGTCCGGGTCCGGGCGTCGAAGGGCCCCGGACGGGTGCGGAAGAAGCCGACGACCGTCGTCATCGGCACACCGCCCGGGACGGGGAGCCAGGCCCGGGAGGGCCACTGTCCGGGCGGGTCCCCGATCAGGAGGTAGCGGTCGTCGTCCCGCCGCATGTCCTCCAGCCAGACCGCCTCCTGGGCGTCGACGGCCTCCAGGGCGGCGACGCCGCTGAGGGGCGGGATACGGCTCCACTGTCCGGCGAGCTCGTCGCTCACGCCGGCGCTGCCGACCAGCTCCAGGTTTCCGGCCGCCGCCACGGTGTAGATCATCACCGCGTCCACGTCTTCGGGCTCTCTCAGGGTCGCCAGGAGGAGCTCCGCGACGTCGGCCGGGGTCCGTGCGTGCGCCAGTCCCCGGGCCAGCTGGGCCAACGTCCAGCCGTGACCGGCGGGCCGGGCTCCGCCGAGGACGTAGCGAGGGGTGCTGAAGGGCGAGGGGTCGTCCTCCCGCGGCTGATCGGAGGGAGGCGCCGCGGGGCGTACGGACGCCGGTGCGCCTCCCTCCCCGACACGGCCGAGGGTGATCCAGCACTCTTCCAGGAGGGTTCTGCGGTGCTGCTCGGCGCGGTCGAGCAGCAGGCGGTACGCGGCTTCCGCCGACACCCCCGCCTGGGCCATGACCACGCCCTTGGCCCGTTCGAGGACGGCCGTCATCGAGGCGCCGCCCTCCAGGTCCACGACCTCGGCGCGCAACCGCGCCACGACCTTGGCCAACGCACGCACCTCGGGTGCCGCCCCCTCGCCCGCGCCGGGAGCCGCGAAATCGCCCTCCATATGTTTGAGCATGCCATGTCCCGCTCGGAACGCACCCGGTGTTCGGCAGGCGCAGCCCGCCGTGATCGGCCGACCGCGACGCGTTCCGCACCCCGTTCCGTACGGACGGTGGAAGGGAGGAACCGGCCGGTCCCGTCACTCAGCGAACCCCCATGCGGGACGCCATCGTCCGGAGGTCGCCGCGGTCATGGACCCGGCGGTTTGAGGTCATGGACCCGGCTGTCCGGCGCCTCGGTCGTCCCATGCCCCGGCCCTCGCCGGGCCGGGCGCACGAGGTCCCCGCGGGACCGGACGTGCGCCGGTGGACGGCGGTCGTCCGCTCAGGCGGCGGCGTCTCGCGCCGTCACCCGGAACGTCTTCAGGGACGGGTCGGCGGCGTCGGGCACGAGCAGACCGTGCTTGACGCCACTGCGCAGGTGGTCCACCACCTCGGCGTTGATCAGCTCACCGGGCGCCACCGCCGACACCCCCAGCGGGCCGTAGACGACGTCCCCCCCGGCGCCGGAAGTCCCGCAGTGCCTCGAGTACGGGTGCGTGCGAGTGGTCCATGGCTCCTCCGGTCCGGTTCCGCCCGCCCTCCGGTGGGGGCGCACTGCCGTGGCCTCTGACGCGTCTGCCAGGGGCCCCACCCGGGAGCGGGCACGCACCAGGGCGGGGTACGAAGCCGGCAGCCGCCCGCGCGCGGCGGCATGAAGCGGCGCGGACGGGGCACGTGCGCCGTGGGGCCCCCGAAGCCGCCGCTCGCCGGTTCCCCTCCACGGCCGGGCGGCGGCCGGGACGACGGGGGCGTCCGGGCGGCGACGCGACGCCGCCGGACCGGGGGCGCACAGCCCGGATGGCCCAAGCGCCTGGAGCTTTCGCCCGCACGGACGACTCAGGCCTCGGGGCTTCCGTTCGCGTGGACGACGCCGGCCTCAGGGCCCCGCTCCCGCCGACGGCTCGGGCCCCGACGTCCCAACCCGCGCCGACGACTCCAGCCCGGTGCTCAGACCCAGCACCCAGCTCGCGCCGACAGCGCAAGCCCAGCTCACGCTGGCGGCCCAAGCCTCAGCCCCCGCTCGCGCCGGCGGCGCAAGCCCCGCCCGTCTCCGCCGCTTGCGCCGACGACTCCAGCCCCGTGCCCCGCTCGCGCCGGCGGCTCAAGCCCCCGTGCCCCGCTCGTGCCGGCCGCTCAGGCCGCGGCATCTCCCTCGGTGAGGTGCGTACGGAGCCGGGCTTCGAGGCGGCCCTCGACGGTCCGCGTCTCGAAGGCCGGCTGCGGCGCCGTGGCGGGGCCGGTCACGTTCCAGCCGTCCGACAGGCGGAAGGTGCTGCCGTGCCAGGGGCAGCGGACGCAGCCGTCGACGACGGCGCCCTCGGCGAGCGGCCCGCCCATGTGGCTGCACCGGGCGGCCAGGACGTGGACCTCGCCGTCCGCGCCCCGCACGATCACGACGGGCACTTCGCCGATGCGGCCCTGCCGGGGCTCGCCCTCGGGCAGGGAGGCCGTCTCGCCGAGGTCGTGCCAGCCCGGCTCGACCAGGTCGGCGACCTCCTCGGCGTGGTTCGCCCCCGCGGACTGCCGGTACGCCAGATGGCCGCCGATCGCCCCGCCGGTGCCGATCGCGGCGAGACCGCAGAACGCCCACGCCTTCCCGCGCCAGTGCCGTCCCCGGCACCGGGCCGAGAAGGAGGCCGTGTAGAGGGCCACGCCGGTGATGTTCGCGGCGGCGTGGACGAGCCCCACCCGCAGCTGCGGGCGGCGCAGCTCCGCCCAGTCGGTCCAGCCCGCCACGGCGGACGGCAGCGCTCCCACCAGGCCCACGCCGACGAGGAAGCGTGCCGCCCGGCGCTCGCCGGGGAGGAGGTCGAGCACGGCCGCCGACAGCCAGGCCCCGATGGGGAGCTGCACCAGGAGGGGGTGGACCGGGTGCCCGAGCCAGCGGCCGTGGAGGGCGTCCCGGGCCCGGCCGAGCGGGAGGCCGTGCACGGCACGCCGCAGGACGTCGGCGACCCGGTCGTACCGGGCGGAGTTCTCGATCCGCTCCATTGCCGCCAGGACGCGCCCCGGCCCTTCGGCCGAGGGCAGCGCCGCGCGGGCGAGCGCGAGGGTGCGGTGGGGGATTTCTCGGGTGACCATGGCTGGCGTGTAACCCGTGGCGTCGACCGGAAACGGACCCGCGCGGACGGATCCGGCGGGCGAGCGCGCTCGCGCGAGCGGCCCGCCGCCTCCCGGGGTGCCGGAACCACCGGGCGTGTGCGCTGCGACTGCCGATGACGACCCTTTGTGCAGATAATGCTCGTGTCGCCCTCCGCCGTGCTCTCACGAAGCGGAGCGTCCTGCGGCGAGGAGCGGGATCCGGAGCAGGAGGAGCCATGCTCATCAGGCATCTGGTCGAGGACGGAGTCCTGCACCTGGCACTCCTGCACGACCTGGACGTCCCCAGCCGTGCCGCGGCCGCTCTGCAGATCGAGACGCTCCTCCTGGCGCATCGCCCCCGTCTGGTCAGGATGCAGCTGCCCACCGCCGATCCCTCGCCCGCCTCGCTCAGCGCGCTCGCCCGCGCCCGGCGGATGTGCGAGGGCCTGGGCATCCCCCTGACGGTCGTCGGTCCCGCCCCGGTCGTCGGCCCGTCCGGCGCGGCCTGACGCCCGGGAGGGCGGCTCGTCCTCCCGGGCGTCCCGCCCGGCGCCCGTCCGCCGTGCGCAGTCGCACACCGAGCTGCCACTCGCCGGCCATCACGAACAGCCGCCCGCGCGCCCGG
>NZ_JBEXSZ010000199.1:0-13289 GCF_040613865.1 Streptomyces sp. NPDC006197
ACGACGACGGCGAGGCGTCGATGCCGCCGACTCCGGTGCGCTGGTACGCGGAAGAAGGAGACCGGTGACGGATCTCGGTACGCCGGCCCTCGTCGACCCCTACTGAGGCGCCGCTCCGGTCAGAAGCCGGTGACGGGGTAGTGGTCGGAGAGGTTGGTGTAGGTGTACTGCTTTCCCCAGCTGGAGACCGTCCACGGCGCGCTCTGCTCCAGGACCACGTTGTTGGTCCAGCCGGCGGGCCGGGCGTTCCCGGACCGGTAGAGGACGTAGTCGAGGTCCTCGCGCGGGTCGTCCGGGTAGCGCTCGGAGGCGATCGAGTTCAGCTCCGTGTCGAAGGAGTACGGGTGGCCGGTGCGCGCGTCGGCCCCCACCAGGCCCGCGTCGGCGAGCATCGTGCCGTACTCGGGGGTGCGCGAGTCGACGTTCATGTCGCCGGCGACGACGACCTGCTCGTTCGCCGGGATGTTCTTGGCGTCGAGGAAGGCGTCGATCGTCTTGAACTGCCGGCTGCGCATCTGCGCCGCCTCGCCGGCCGAGCAGCCCGGGTCGGTCGACTGCGCGTGCGTGCCGACGACGTGGACGAGGCTGCCGTTCACGTTCAGGACGGTGTAGGCGAAGCCCTTGTTCGAGTACCAGTCGGCGCCGCAGGCGTCCTTGTAGACGTACTGCTCCTTGCGGACGATCGGCCACTTGCTGAGGATCGTCACCCCGCCGTCCTCGGGCGTGGTCGAGGAGTAGGCCCCTCCGGTGGCATCCCAGCCGGTCTTGCCGCGGCCGACGACGGGGGTCTGGTAGGGGTACTGCGCGGCGGCGTTCGCCTTGAGGGCGTCCGAGGCGGAGTTGTCGAAGGCCTCCTGGAGGACGACGACGTCCTGCCCCTGGAAGAAGGGCGCGGCGGGGATCGCCCGGGCCCGGTGGTCCTGCCCCCAGTTCGGGTACAGGGTCTTGGAGAACAGGAACGTGTTGTACGTGAGCACCTTCAGCCGGGGCGCCTCGGTGGAGGCGGCGGTCGCGGCCGGGGCGGCCGTCACCAGGGTGGCGGCGGCGAGCGCGAGCGAAAGGGCGGCGCCGGGGGCGCGGCGGAGCGCGGCGAACGACACGTGAACTCCCATGAGTACGTGGGGGGTTGGACTGGCGCCGCACATACAATCAGCCGGGGTTACCTTCCGGTAGCCTCTGGATGCCGGGAATCTTGCCGAGCCCGCAAGATCACGCCAACTCTCGCCCCGGTGCCTGATTTGTCACTTTTTGGAGCAGGTAGAATGCGCGCATGACCCTCGCGAACTCCACTGTCTTCAAGACCGACCTCGGTCCGCTCAACCCCGTCTGGGCCGAGCTCATCCTCGGCGCGGTGCTGTTCGGACTGACCTTCCTCATCATGGCCAAGGCCGTCCTGCCGAAGATCAAGCGCACTCTCGACCAGCGCGAGGACGCCATCGAGGGCGGCACCGGGCGTGCCGACGACCTGCGTTCCGAGGCCGCCGCGATCCGCGAGCAGTACGAGGCGGAGCTCGCCGAGGCCCGCCACGAGGCCGCGCGCATCCGCTCCCGGGCCACCGAGGAGGGCTCGGCCGCCATCGCCGCGGCCCGCGCCGAGGGCCAGGCCGAGCGCGACGCGATCCTCGCCGCCGGTGCCGCCAAGATCGCCGAGGAGCGCGCCGCCGCCGAGCGCGAGCTCAACGCCGACGTCGACGCCTGGGCCCACGCCCTCGCCGCCCGCATCGTCGGCGAGCCGGTCGGCGCCGACCGCGCCTGACCCCGCACTCCCCCGAAGGGGCCGTCACCAGGGCCGCAGCGCCCGCGTGACGGCCCCTTCGTCATGGGTGCAGTCTGGAACACATGAGGAGAAGGCCATGGAACGTGTGAAGCCGCTCGACCGCGCCCCGGCCGGCCACGACCCCGTGCCGCCGCCCGTCGGCGGAGTGCTGTGGAGCGTCGCGGGGGACGTCCGGGCGCTCCTGATGCTGCCCGCCGCCCTCACCCTGCAGGTCGCCCACCCCGCGATCGGTGCCGGCGTCGACGACCACTCGGTCTTCCGCACCGACCCCTGGGGCCGCGGGGAGCGGTCCCTGCGCTCGCTCCAGCTGTGGATCTACGGCGGCGAGGAGGCCGCCAAGGAGGGCCGCCGGCTCCGGGAGCTGCACCGGACCATCCAGGGCACCGACGCCCACGGCCGCCGCTACCACGCCCTCACCCCGGCCTACTACTCCTGGGTGCACGCGACCGGCTTCCCGATCTACCGGCACGGGCTCCGCCTCCTCGTCCGCCCCCTCACCGAGGCGCAGGAACGGCAGCTGTACGCCGAGTGGCTCCAGGTCGGCCGGGTCCTCGGCATCCACGACCGGGACATGCCCCAGACGATCGAGGCGTTCTGGCCGTACTACCGGAAGGTCCTCGCCGAGGAGATCGAGGCCACCGCCGTCGTACGGGAACTGCTCGACACCGACCTGCCGCTGCCCGCCCCGGACCGGGGCCCGCTGCCACTGCGGCTCGCCCTCCGCCTCCTGTGGCCCGTCCTCCGCCGCCCCTTCCTGCGGGTGCGCGCCTTCCTCACCGTCGGCCTGATGCCGCCGGACGCCCGGGAGGCCATCGGCCTGGAGTGGACGGACGCGCAGGAGCGCACCCTGCGCCGGTTCGCCCGGATCGTCCGTGCCGTGGTCCCGGCCCTGCCGGAGCGCCTGCGCTACCTCCCGCTGGCCCGGAAGGCCCGCGAGGCCGCCCGCCGCGCGACGCGCTGACGAACGGCCTCACGAAGACCCCGGGGCCTCCCGGGATCAGTGCCCGGCGTGCTGTGCGGCCGCCTCGCTCTCGTGGATCGTGTTCGTCTCCGCGATCTTCTTCCACGACTTCGGCTGTGCCGGCTTCGCCGTGGAGCGGGCCGACGGCGTCGCCGCGGGAGCGGACAGGCCGGCCGGGGCCACCGCCGGAGCGGCCGGCTTCGACGGCTGGTAGAGCCAGGTGTCGAAGAGCGCGGCCAGCGGCTTGCCGGAGACGCGCTCCGCGTACCGGACGAAGTCCGCGACGTGCGCGTTGCCGTACGCGTGCTCCTGCGGCCAGCCCTTCAGGATCGCGAAGAAGTCCTCGTCGCCGATCTCGTTGCGCAGGGCCTGGAGCGCCAGAGCGCCCCGGTCGTACACGGCGATGTGGAACTGGTCCTCGGCGCCCGGGTCGCCCGGCTTCACCGTCCAGAACGGGTCGTCGGCCGCCCGCGTGGCGTACACGTAGTCCGCCAGCTCCTGGGCCGTGCCCTCGCCCTCCTTCTCCGACCACAGCCACTGGCTGTAGCGGGCGAAGCCCTCGTTGATCCAGATGTCCTTCCAGTCGCCGACGGACACGCTGTCGCCGTACCACTGGTGCGCCAGCTCGTGGACGACCACCGACACGTTCGCGCCGCCCGCGAACTGACGCGGGCTGTAGAACGGACGGGTCTGCGTCTCCAGGGCGAAACCGCTGGTCACGTTCGGCACGTAGCCGCCCAGGGAGTTGAAGGGGTACGGCCCAAAGACCGACTCCAGCCACTCCGCCACCTCGGTCGTGCGCTCGATCGAGGCGCGCGCCGCGCCCGCGTTGTCACCGAGGTCCTTGCTGTACGCGTTGAGGACGGGCAGCCCGTTCGCGGTCTTGTCCGTCGTGATGTCGAACCTGCCGACGGCGAGCGTCGCCAGATAGGTCGCCTGCGGCTTGTTGGAGCGCCAGTTGAAGCGGGTCCAGCCGAGCCGGGAGGACTGCGACTGCAGCACGCCGTTGCTGATGGCCTGGTGGCCGTCCGGCACCAGCACCGAGACGTCGAAGGTGGCCTTGTCCAGCGGGTGGTCGTTGGACGGGAACCACCAGACGGCCGAGTCCGGCTCCTGCGCGGCGACGCCGCCGTCCGGGGTGCGGGCCCAGGCCGACCAGCCGTCGATCCTGAACTCGGAAGGCTTGCCCGCGTAGCGGACGACCACCGAGATCGGCGTGCCCTTCGCCAGCGGGGACGCCGGGGTGACCTCCAGCTCGTGGTCGCCCGAGGTGGTGAACTTCGCCGGGCGGCCGTTCACCCGGATCTCGCTGACCTTCAGACCGAGGTCCAGGTTGAAGCGGGACAGGTCCTGCTTGGTGGTGGCGAGGATCGTCGCCGTGCCCTCCAGGAGGTCCGTCGCCGGCTGGTACTTCAGCCGCAGGTCGTAATGGGAGACGTCGTAGCCGCCGTTGCCGCTGGCGGGGTAGTAGGAGTCGCCGATGCCCGGGGCGCCGGGGGCGAAAGAGGCCGCCGATGCCGGGATCGCCAGCAGCAGAGAGGCCGCCAGGGCGCTCGGAACGATGAGTCTGCGGTGCACAGGTGCTCCCAAGTCATAAGAAACGTAAGACGCGTGGGTGGTCGTCGGTCCTTAGTTCGGACCTTATTCAGCCCCCGACGCGCCGTCACGTCCAGAGGACCCCCTGTCACACGATCGCCATTCGGCCGACATGAACCCGCCCGTCACCTGAATGACCCCGAATCCCCCTGATTCCCTACGGCACTCTTTTGCCCGGGAGTTGACCGGGGTACGTTCCGGCGCATGCCGATGCGAAAGCGGAGAACCCGCGGAGCCCGACTGACCTACGGAACCCTCGTTTCCGCGGCCACGGCCGCCCTGTTCGCGACCCTGGTCACCCCCGCCGGCGCCCGGCCGGAACCGGTGTCGTCCTTCCCGCGCGAGTCCCGGCCCGTCCACTCGTACGCCGACGCCGTCCGCGAGTCCGTCTGGGTCGACACCGGCCTCGACGGCGACGGCGACGGACGCGCCGACCGGGTCGCCGTCGACATCGTGCGCCCCCGCGAGCCCGCGGCGGCCGGCCGGAAGATCCCGGTCATCATGGACGCCAGCCCGTACTACTCCTGCTGCGGACGCGGCAACGAGGGCCAGAAGAAGACCTACGACGCCGACGGCAACCCCGTCCAGCTCCCGCTCTTCTACGACAACTACTTCGTCCCCCGCGGGTACGCCTTCGTCGCCGTCGACCTCGCCGGCACCAACCGCTCCGACGGCTGCGACGACGTCGGCGGACGCTCCGACGTCCAGTCCGCGAAGGCCGTCGTCGACTGGCTGAACGGCCGCGCCCGCGGCTACACCTCCCGCACCGGCGGGACCCCGGCCCGGGCCACCACTTGGAGCACCGGGAACGTCGGCATGATCGGCAAGAGCTGGGACGGCACCATCGCCAACGGCGTCGCCGCCACCGGCGTGGAAGGGCTGAAAACGATCGTCCCGATCGCCGCGATCTCCTCCTGGTACGACTACTTCCACGCGCAGGGCGCCCCGCTCTACGACGCCAACCCGAGCTGGCTCTCCGAGTACGTGAACAGCCCCGAGGCGCAGGGCCGCTGCGGAGCCGTCCAGGACCGGATCACCGCGGGCACCCCCTACAGCGGCGACTGGACCCCGGCCTGGACCGAGCGCGACTACGTGAAGGACGCCGGCAAGGTCAGGGCCAGCGTCTTCGTCGTCCACGGACAGCAGGACCTCAACGTCCGCGCCAACCACTTCGGCCGGTGGTGGGACGCGCTCGCCGCCCACGGCGTCGAGCGGAAGATCTGGCTCTCCCAGACCGGCCACGTCGACCCCTTCGACTTCCGGCGCGCCGACTGGGTCCGCACCCTGCACCGCTGGTTCGACCACTACCTCCTCGGCTACGCCAACGGCGTCGACCGCGAGCCCGTCGCGGACATCGAGCGCGCCCCGGACGTCTGGGCCACCGACCGGCAGTGGCCGGCGCGCGCCGCGACGACCACCACCCTGCGCCCCGCCCCCGGCGCCGCCTCCGGCCCGGGCGTCCTCGGCCGCGCGCCCGCCGCCCCCGGCTCCACCGCGACCTTCACCGACGACCCGGGCCTGGGCGAGCTGGACTGGGCCGCCCGGATCGACGGCACGACCCCCGAGAAGGCCGGGTTCACCACCCGTCCGCTCTCCCGGGACCTGCGGATCTCCGGCTCCTCGAAGGTGACGGTCACCGCGACCCCGACCACCTCCACCGCACACCTCTCCGCCGTCCTCGTCGACCTCGGCCCCGACACCGTCCGGGACTACGCGGCGGCCGGCGAGGGCATCACCACCCTCACCGACCGCACCTGCTGGGGCGCGAGCACACCGGGCGACAGCGCCTGCTTCAAGGAGACCGCGGCCCGTACGGCGGACGTGGCGTACACGGTCGTCAGCCGGGGCTGGGCCGACCTCGGGACCTGGGCCGACCCGCGCCGGGAGCGCCCGCTGACCCCCGGAAGGGCGTACACCCTCACCCTGGACCTCGCCCCGACCGACCACGTCGTCCCGGCCGGCCACCGGCTCGCCCTGATCGTCGGCGGCACCGACAAGGACCTCCTCGATCCTCCGTCCACCACCCCGACCCTCACCCTCGACCTCGCCCGCACCTGGGCGAAGCTGCCCCTCGTCGGCGGCGCCGGGGCGTTCGACCGGGCGACGACGGGAGCGGCCCCGGCCGTGCCCTCGCCCACGGCGGTCCCGTCCCTGAGCGGTCCCGTCCCGCCGGCCGCAGTCACCGGACCGCGCCTGCCCGGCCCGGGGGCGGGCCGATGAACTCCCTTATCAGGAAACGGAGTTCCCGGCGGTCGTTCGCCCTCGTGGTGGGTGCCGCCGTCCTCGCCCTGCCGCTCGTCACCGTCCCCGCCAAGGCGGCGGACAGCGCGCCCGCGAAGACCCTCCCGCGCACCGGCTTCGAGGAGAGCCGGGGCGCCCGGTGGACGACCGAGGCCGAGGAGGGCGAGTTCCTCGCGGCGGTCGACCGGGGGAGCGACCGGGTGTCGCTGCGCGAGATCGGCACCACCGGCCAGGGCCGCCCGCTGCGGCTCGCCACCCTCGGCGCCGGCGGCACGACCGTGCTGCTCGTCTGCAGTCAGCACGGCGACGAGCCGGCGGGCCGGGAGGCCTGTCTGAGCACGGTGCGCGACCTCGCGTACGCCCAGGACCGGGAGACCCGGCGCTTCCTCGCCCGCACCACCCTCCTCGTCGTCCCCACCGCCAACCCCGACGGCCGGGAGGCCGACACCCGGGGCAACGGTGACGGGGTCGACGTCAACCGCGATCACCTCGCCCTGCGGACCGCCGAGGCGCGCGCGATCGCCGCCGTCGTCCGCGACCGGAAGCCCGCCCTCGTGTACGACCTTCACGAGTACGGCGCCACCCCCCGCTACTACGACAAGGACCTGCTCGCCCTCTGGCCGCGCAGCCTCGACGCCGACCCGCACGTCCACGACGAGTCCCGGACGCTCTCGGAGTCCTACGTCCGGCCCGCCGCCGGGCTCGCCGGTTACAGCAGCGGCATCTACGGCATCTGGACCGACCCCCTCACCGGCGAGCCGGTCAAGCAGGTCGCCGGGGACGGCCAGGAGCGGATCCTGCGCAACACGGCCGGCGTCAAGCACTCCGCCGGGCTGCTCGTCGAGACCCGGGTGGACGCCCTCGACCAGGCGGAGAAGGACGATCCGGCCCTCAACCACCGGCGTCGCGTCGCCACCCAGCACGCAGCCCTGGAGGGGGCCTTCGCCTATCTCGACGAGCGGCGCGGGCCGCTCACGGCGGCCACCGCCCTCGCCCGGCACGCCGGCTTCGCCGACCGGGGTCCGGTCTACCTCGGCGGCGCCGACAACGACCCGGCCGAGCCGGGGGAGATCCTCGCCGACCCGCCCTGCGGCTACCGCCTGGACGCCGCGCAGTACGCCGAGGTGGGCGACGAACTCGCCCTGCACGGCGTGAGCGTACGGGCGGAGGACGCCGGGGTGTTCGTGCCGCTGCGCCAGTCGCAGCGCGCGCTCGTCCCCCTGCTCCTGGACGCGCGGGCCGCCTATCACCTCGTCAGTGGGAGTCCTGTGGAGGAGTGTTGACGATCGGGTGCCTCCAGCCTGGCGCGGCGCGGCTCCGATGTTTGCCGAGGTAAAGTTACCGACTGGTACTGACCATGCCTCGAACGGGCCCACAAAGCCCTGGAGTTGGAGAACCACCATGCACCACACCAAGCCCGCACGCCGTACCCTGACGGCGCTGCTCGCCACCACGCTGCTCGCCGGGGGCGTGCTGCTCGGACAGACGGCGACCGCCGAGCCGGCCGCCGCCAAGCCCATCACCTGCGACGTCAGCAAGCTGCGGGCGGACGCCCGCAAGGAGCGCGACCGGGGCAACCAGCTCAAGCACCTCGGCGCCAGGGATGAGGCCCGCAAGGCCTTCGCCCGCGCCGACGCCCTGGAGCGCCGGGCCCAGCAGTGCATCGACGCGGACCGGAACAACAAGCCGCCGCTCTGGAAGTAGTACGTCACGCGGGGCGGTTGCCATCCGAAAGGAGGCAACCGCCCCGCGGCCGTTCCGGCCCCTCCGGTCGACCGCCGACCTCCCCGCCCGGACCTCGCCCCGCCCCTCAGCCGACCGCCAGCTCCGCCGCCCGCTCCGCGCAGCCCCAGGCCACCGTCACCCCCGCGCCGCCGTGGCCGTAGTGGTGGACGAGCCGCCCGCCGCCCGGCAGCGGCACCGCCTCGATCCGCACCCCGCCCGTCCGCGCGGGCCGCAGCCCCACCCGGTGCCCGAGGACCCGTGCCTTCGCGATCTCCGGCCGCACCCGCGCGCACCGCGCCACGATCGCCGCCGCCGTCGCCGGATCAGGGGCGAGCCGCTCGTCGCCCTCCTCCGCCGTCCCGCCGAGCACCAGCCGGTCGGGATGGGGGAACCAGTACGTGGTCTCGCCCGCCGACTCGTCCGCCGCCGTGAACCACTCCTCGATCCCCGGGTTCTCCACCAGGACCAACTGCCCCCGCACCGGCCGCATCCCCGGGTCCGGTACGAGCTCCCGCGCCGCCAGCCCCGTGCAGTCGACCACCACCGGGGCCAGCGCCGCCGCCTCCTCGAAGCCGGTGACCCCGCGCTCCTCGAAGACCCCGCCCATCGCCTCGAACCGGTCGCGCAGGAAAGCCAGGTGGACCGGCATGTCGATCAGCGGCAGCCGTGCCCCGAGCCCCGTCCGGTACGGCCCCGGCACCTCGTCCGGCTCCAACTGCCGCAGCCCCTCGACCTCCTTCGCCCAGGGGCCGAGCCCGCCGAGGGCCACGCCCGCGTGGACCCCGGGCACCCAACGGACCCCGCTGCGCTCCGGACCGGCGGCCAGCTCCTCGTACACCCGCAGGGAGGCCAGCGCCCACGTCCCGGCCTCGGCCGCCGGCTCGATCCGGTACGGCCACCACAGGGCGCCCGCCACCGCCGAGGTCGTCCTCGTCACGGCGTCCCGGGACCGGATCCGCACCCGCAGCCCGCGCTCCGCCAGCCTCGTCGCCGTCGCCAGGCCGATGACCCCGCCGCCCACCACGATCACGTCGCTCCTCATGACCCGGACCGTACCGGGAAGCCCGGGACCGTACCGGGACCGGGACATTTCCGGGACGGCGCGGCCACGGAAGAGCGGAAGACTCGAGTCATGCCGGTCCCGTACACCTCCCTCGACCTCGTCCCCGCCGCCCCGTCGGACGGCGACCACCACCACCACGACTTCCTCGTCGACGGCAGGCCGCTGCTCCACCGGCTCGACGAGACCGACGGCTTCGACGCCGTCTCGCCCCTCGCGGCGGACCTCCCGCCCACCGTCCGCCCCGAGCACGCCCACCGCCTCCTCCTGGCCGACGGCACCCGACAGGTGATCCACTCCTGCCCCGACTGCGAGGACCCCGGCTGCGGCGCGGTCACCGCCGTCGTCGCCCGCGAGGGCGGGGACATCGTCTGGCGCGACTTCGCCTGGCAGACTGGCACCGCCGCCGACCCCGTGCGCGAGGGCTACCCCGGCGTCGGGCCGTACCGCTTCCACGGCGCGACCTACCGGTCCGTCCTGCTCCGGCTCCTCGAATCCTCGGCGTGTCGCCGCGTCGCCTAGGATTCGTTCCCTGATGACTGCAACCCTCGTCGCCAAGGACCTCGCCGCCGGCCACGGCGAGCGCACCCTCTTCGCCGGGCTCGACCTCGTCGTCGCCCCCGGTGACGTCATCGGCCTCGTCGGCGTCAACGGCGCCGGCAAGTCGACCCTCCTGCGGCTGCTCGCCGGGCTCGACACCCCGGAGGAGGGCGAGCTGCGGCTCTCCCCGCCCACCGCCGCCGTCGGCCACCTTCCGCAGGAGCCCGAGCGGCGCGCGGGGGAGACCGTGCGGGAGTTCCTCGCCCGCCGCACCGGCGTCGCCGCCGCCCAGACCGCCATGGACGAGGCCACCCAGGGACTCGTCGACGGCACGCCCGGCGCGGACGACGCGTACGCCCTCACCCTGGAGCGCTGGCTGAACCTCGGCGGCGCCGACCTCGACGAGCGCGCCGAGGAGGTCGCCGACTCCCTCGGCCTCACCGTCGGCCTCGACCAGCCGATGACCGCCCTCTCCGGCGGCCAGGCCGCCCGCGCAGGCCTCGCCTCCCTGCTGCTCTCGCGCTACGACGTCTTCCTGCTCGACGAGCCCACCAACGACCTCGACCTCGAAGGCCTGGAGCGCCTGGAGTCCTTCGTGAAGGGGCTGCGTGCCGGGACGGTCGTGGTCAGCCACGACCGCGAGTTCCTCACCCGCACCGTCACCAAGGTCCTCGAACTCGACCTCGCCCAGCAGCAGATCACCCTGTACGGCGGCGGCTACGAGGCGTACCTGGAGGAGCGGGACACCGCCCGGCGCCACGCGCGCGAGGAGTACGAGGAGTACGCCGACAAGAAGGCCGCCCTCGAAGGGCGTGCCCTCATGCAGCGCAACTGGATGGACAAGGGCGTCCGCAACGCCCGCCGCAAGGCCTCCGACAACGACAAGATCGGCCGGAAGCTGCGCGGCGAGGCCAGCGAGAAGCAGGCCGCGAAGGCCCGCCAGACCCAGCGCATGATCGAGCGCCTCGACGTGGTCGACGAGCCCCGCAAGGAGTGGGAGCTGCGCATGGAGATCGCCGCCGCGCCCCGCTCCGGCTCGGTTGTCGCGACCCTGCGCGAGGCCGAGGTCCGCCGCGGCGACTTCGCCTTCGGCCCCGTCACCCTCCAGATCGACTGGGCCGACCGGGTCGCCGTCACCGGTGCCAACGGCGCCGGGAAGTCGACCCTGCTCGCCGCCCTCCTCGGCCGTCTCCCGCTGGACTCCGGCGACGCGGTCCTCGGCTCGGGCGTCGTCGTCGGCGAGGTCGACCAGGCCCGGAAGCTCTTCCACGGCACGGAGACGCTCCTGGAGGCCTTCTGCGCGGCCGTGCCCGACACCGAGCCCGCCGAGGTCCGCACGCTGCTCGCCAAGTTCGGCCTCAAGGCCGTCCACGTGCTGCGACCCGCCACCACGCTCTCCCCGGGCGAGCGGACGCGCGCCGCGCTCGCGCTGCTCCAGGGCCGGGGCGTGAACCTGCTCGTCCTCGACGAGCCGACCAACCACCTGGACCTGCCGGCCATCGAGCAGCTGGAGTCCGCCCTCGACTCGTACACCGGCACGCTGCTGCTCGTCACCCACGACCGGCGCATGCTCGACGCGGTCCGCACCACCCGCCGCGTCGAGGTCGCCGACGGCAAGGTGACCGAACTCTGATGCCGCCCTCGTCCGGACCGGGCCGGTCGGCATGACTCCTCCCCCAAGTTCTCGGCTTCGCTCGAACAGGGGAGACCCCACTGCCTCCCTCCTCCGCCTTGCGATGCACGGCACCGGACGCCGCTCCCCGATCCGGCCTGACCGGCAAGACACCCTCGGGGGCCCGCACACCCGAATGACCCCGGAGGCGACCGCGGCGGCCACGCTGTGGGCGGCGACCGAGGACCCGGTCGCCGCCTTGCACGGCTGCGACTCGGGCCGTGAACTGTACGAGTACGGCTTTCCGCAGGACGTGGCCGCCGAGATCGACAGCTCGACGACCGTTCCCGTTCTGGTGGACGGCGCTTTCCAGGAGGCACGATGACCGACCTACTGACCCGGCTGACCGAGATGCTGGACGATCCGGACGCGGACGTGGACGAGACGATCGACCTCGCCGACGAGATCGCCGCCTCGGGCGACGCCGGTCTCCTGCCGCGCCTCCAGGCGGAGCTGGACCGGGCCCTCACCGAGCGGAACGGCTACGCCCGGGAGCTGCTCGGCGGCGTCCTCGCCGCCCTCGGCGGCCCGGCCGTCCTCCCCGCCCTGATCCGTGCCTCCGCCGTCGACCTCGGGGACGACCAGGACGGCCTGGCCGCCGAGATCGTCGACCTGGTCCAGGCGGACCCGAAGACGGCGCGTCGTCTCCTCCAGCCGATGACGGAGGACGACGACCTCTCCGTCGCCAACCGCGCCGACTGGGCGCTGCGCTTCCTGCCGTAGGCGGGGCGCCCGCGAAGAGGCCACGGCCCGGTGGGCCGTGGCCTCGTTCGTGCGGACGCGGAGGTCGGGGTCTACCAGTAGGGGCTGCAGTCGACGGCGCCCGTGCCGGAGTCCTTGAGGCACACGCGGTAGTAGTAGCCGCTGCCGCCGAGCATGTTGGACCAGTCGGAGCCCGGGTCCGGGATCGTGACGGAGAGGCTGCGGACGAGCGGGCCGGCGTAGCCGTTGTGCTTCTCGATGTAGCCGTAGTGGTCCCACCAGTTGTCGGGGCCGTAGGGGTCGGTGACGCGGACCCAGGCAGCCTGACACTTGGCCGACCAGCGCAGCTCGCCCTTGCTGATGCCGTCGGAGACGGACGCCTTGGTGACGGCGTCGCCGTCGCAGGCCTGGGAGACGGGGCCGAGGTTGTCGCAGCCGGAGCCGTAGCAGCCGGCGGCGTACGAGGTGCCGGCGAGCGGGACCAGGGCCATGGTCATCGCGGCGGCGGAGACGCCCGCCACCTTCGCGATCATGCGCTTCATGGGTGGAACGACCTCCAGGAACGGGAACACCGTGGACCTCCCCCGCGGAGGCCGAAGGTGATCATGAACGTCTGTCCTGGCCACGTCAACGGGCAAAACGGGCCGCCTCGACACGATGCCCGGTTGGTCCGGGTCGTCCCCGCGTCCCCTGCCGGGGAGCGCGCGGACGACCTCGGACCGCCTGTCGGAAACCACATCCGACCTGCGCGTCTATCGGCGCTTGCCACCACCCTCGCCGAGCAGGCCGGCCTTGCGGAGGGCGTCCGCCATCGCGCTGTTCGCGGGCGCGGGCGCCGCCGAACGGTCCCGGCCGCCCCGCTCCCCGCGGTCGCCGCGGTCGCCGCGGTTTCCGCCCTCGGCCCGGCGGCCGCCGCCCTGCAACGCCGCCCTGTACCTGCGGCGCCCGCTCCTCGTCACCGGCAACCCCGGCACCGGCAAGTCCACCCTCGCGCACGCCGTCGCCCATGAGCTGC
>NZ_JBEXSZ010000200.1:0-13200 GCF_040613865.1 Streptomyces sp. NPDC006197
GCCGGCCGGGGTGAGCGTCCCCTCGTACGCCTCGGACGCCAGGTGCAACACCCGCGGGCTCACCCGGCTCGGGGAGTACGCCCTGAAGGGCATGACCCGCCCGTCACCTCCGAACCGCCGGCGCCCACCCCTCCGCCGCCTCCGAAGCCCAGCCCCAGGCCGACGCCCAAGCCCACGCCGAAGCCCACGCCGTCCCCGAAGCCCACGCCCGAGCCGGCGCCCACCCGCGAGAAGCCCAGCCCGAAGCCCTCCCCCGAGCCCGCGCCGACCGTCTACCAGGTCAGCGAGCTGCGGTACGGGACCTTCGGCGACGGCACCGAGCCCGAGGTGTCCCTCTCGGACAGCAGCTGGATGTGGCAGCGCGACGGCCTGTCCATCGGCGGCACGCGGTACGCGCACGGGGTGAGCGTCCACGCGCCGTCCTCGCTGCTCATCGACCTCAACCGGCAGTGCACGAGTTACGACGCGATCGTCGGCGTCGACGACCTGAGCGCCCAGCTCGGCGTCGGCGGCGTCCGCTTCTCCGTCTACGGGGACGGGGCGCGGCTCTGGCGCTCCCGGGTCGTCCAGGCGGGCGACCCACCGGTCCCGGTGCACGTCGACCTCTCCGGCCTCTCCACGATCCGGCTCGTGGTGGAGGAGCACACGCCGTTCGGCCGGGCCGCGGTCGCCGACTGGGCGGAGTCCCGGATCAGCTGCTCCTGACGCCCGTCCCGGCGCCCGGCCGGGCGGGTGCGAAGGGTTCGACGAGGTCGAGGACCTCGTCGAGGCCGAGGCCCGCGCCGGCCGCGCGGGCCGCCGCCAGGCCCGCCGCGTCGAGCTCGACGAGCGCCCGGGCCGTCACGGACTCGACGTCCTTCAGTTCGGGGACCGAGCGGGGCGTGTCCCGGCGCCAGTGGTCGACGGCGGCCAGGACCCGTACGGCGAGATCGGCTTCGCCCGCCTCGGCCAGGGTGACGGCGAGCCCCTCTCCCAGGCCGGTGGTGATGAAGTCCGCGCACTGCGCGTCCCGCGCGGTGCGGAGCGCGGTGACGGCCGTGGCGACGGCGGCGGCGCCCCTGCCCTCGTACGCCTCGACGCGGGCGGCGATTCCGGTCACCGCCGCCTCGAAGTGCGGGGGCGGGGTGCCGAGCGCGACCGTGCGGCCCGCCTCCTCCAGGTGGGCGCGGGCCTCCGTGATGTCACGGCGGTGGAGGGCGAAGGCGGCGCGGAGGAAGCACACGTACGTCTGGCTGTCCCGTACGTGGTAGCGGTCGGCCTCCCGCGCGGCCTGGCCGAGGATCCGCTCGGCGGTCTCCAGGTCGCCGGTGCGGTAGGACAGTTCGGCCAGGCGGGCGAGGAGGAAGGGGGCCTCGGCGTGGGCGCCGACCTCGCGGGCGAGACCGAGGGCCTCCTCGTACGCCTCGCCCGCCTCCGCGTGCCGGCCCCGCATCGTGTACGACTCGGCCGCCGCGCTCGCGATCTGGGCCCCCATCCAGCGGTCGCCGACGCGTCGGGCGATGTCGCGGAGTTCGGCCAGGGCCTCGTCGACCCCGGGCATGCCGCCGGGCATGTCGACGGCCATGTGCGTGCGGAACATGAGGCTGACGCCGAGCTCCCAGTCGCCGCCGTGGCGGCGGCAGTTGTCGACGGCGGTGTCGAGGAGGACGCGGATCACGGCCGGTTCCTCGGTGAGGTACGCGGTGAAGGGCCAGAGCAGGCCGGGGAAGCGGGCTGCCTCGGGGCCGGGGTCCGTACCGAACGCGTCGCGGACGCGCCGGACGAGCGCGCGGGTCTCCGGTTCCTGGAAGTCGCCCATCGTGTGGCTCTCGACCGCGAGGAAGAAGTGCAGCATGCGCAGGTGCATGCGGGGCCAGTGGCGGGGGTCGGCGGGGTCGGACGGGTCCTCGCCGAGGGCGAGCGCGCGCTCGACCCAGGCCAGGCCTTCGGGGCGGTAGTTCCGCAGCCACCAGAACCAGCCCATGGCGAAGACGAGCCGGAGGGCGGCGGCCTCGTCGGAGGGGGGTCTCCCCTGCTCGAGCGGGGCCGAGAGCTTGGGGGAGGTGGCGAGGGTGCGGTGGAGGGCGGCGCGGATGTTGTCGAGGTCGCGCTCGATGCGGTCGATCCAGGGGAGCTGCTCCGCCGAGCGGAGCCGGGGCTCGGCGGTCTCGGCGAGGGCGGTGAAGTGGGCGGTGTGGGTGGCTTCGGCGGCGGCGAGCAGCTCGGGGTCCTCGGCGGCGCGCTCGGTGGCGTACTCGTGGATGGTCTCCAGGAGCCGGTAGCGCATCTCGCCGTCCTCGGTGGGGGTGGCGACGACGAGGGACTTGTCGACCAGGGCGCCCAGGGAGTCGGCGGCGTGCGGGGAGAGGGCCTCGGCGGCGGCCAGGTCCCAGCCTCCGGCGAAGACCGACACCTGGCGGAGCAGGGTGCGCTCGGCCGGGTCGAGGAGGTCCCAGGACCAGTCGACGACGGCGCGGAGGGTCTGCTGGCGGGGCAGGACGGTCCGCGAGCCGGAGGTGAGGAGGAGGAACCGGTCGTCGAGGCGGTCGGCTATCTGGCGCGGGGTGAGGAGGCGGAGCCGGGCGGCGGCCAGTTCGATGGCGAGGGGCAGGCCGTCGAGGCGGCGGCAGATCTCGTCGACGGCCTCGCCGCCGTCCCGGGCGAGGTCGAAGGAGGGGCGCACGGCGCGGGCCCGCTCGGCGAAGAGGCGGTGGGCGGGGTCGGGCGGGAGGGGCTCGACGGGGCGGACGGACTCGCCGGGGACGCCGAGGGGTTCCCGGCTGGTGGCGAGGACGCGCAGCTGCGGGCAGTGGGTGAGCAGGGTCTCGGCGAGGGCGGCGGCCGCGTCGATGACGTGCTCGCAGTTGTCGAGGACGAGGAGCAGCGGGCGGCGGGCCAGGTGCTCGACGAGGTGGGCGGTGGGGTCGTCCTGGAGCTGCGCTCCCTCGCGGGTGATCAGGTTGACCTCGCGGAGGCGGAGCGCGGAGAGGACGGCGCCGGGGACGGCGTGGGGGTCGTCGAGCGGGGCGAGTTCGGCGATCCAGGCGGCGGGGCCGGCGGCGCGGAGCGCGGCCTCCTCGGCGAGCCGCGTCTTGCCGGAGCCGCCGGGTCCGGTGAGCGTGACGAGCCGGGAGCGGGTCAGGTCCGCGTGGAGGGCGTCGAGTTCGGGCTCGCGGCCGACGAAGGAGGTGAGGCGGGGCCGGATGTTGCCGGCTTCGGCGGTTCGTTCCGGGGCGGGGGGTGCCGGGGACTCGGGGGCGGCCGGGGGCTGGACCGGGGTCGGGGCCGGGGCCGGGGCTCCGGTGAGGAGTTCCTGGTGGAGGGCGGTGAGCTCGGGTCCCGGGTCGGCGCCGAGGGCGTCCGCGAGGGTGCGGCGGGCCGTCTCGTACGCGGTGAGGGCGTCGGCGTGGCGGCCCTCGGCCCGCAGGGCGCGGATGAGATGGGCGCGGAAGGCCTCGTCGTACGGGTACGTGGTGGTGAGCTCGGTCAGCTCCGGTACGAGTCCGTCGGTGGCGCCCCGGCGCAGATCGGCCTCGACGCGCTGCCGGAGCGCCGCGAGCCGCTGCGCCTCGGGCCGGACGCCCGCCGGGTCGGGCAGGTCGGCGAGGGCGGGGCCGCGGAAGAGGCCGAGGGCCTCGCGGAGGAGGGCGGCGGCGGTGTCGGGGTCGCCGGTGTCGAGGCGGGCGGCGCCGTCCCTGGCCCGGCGCTGGAAGACGTACAGGTCGATGTCGTCGGGACCGGCGACGAGGCGGTAGCCGGGGCCGGGGGTGGAGGCGACGGCCTCCCGGCCGAGGATCCGGCGGAGGCGGCCGACGAGGGCCTGGAGGGCGGCGGGGGCGTCCTGCGGCGGGTCGTCGCCGTACACGTCGTCGGCGAGCTCGCCGACGGAGACGGCCCGTCCGCCGCGCAGCGCGAGTGCGGCGAGCAGCGCGCGCAGCCGGGCACCGCCGAGGGGCAGCGGGGTGCCGTCGGGCCGAAGGGCCTCGGTGGTGCCGAGGATGAGATACCGCACCGACCCATTGTGTCGGGCGGGCATGACGTGCGCCTCGGGGTTTACCCCGGTGGGTCCCTCAGAAGGCGCCGGTGTCCAGCTCGAGGCCGAGGGCGTGGGGAAGCGGAACGACCGTCCCCAGCTTGTGGATGGGCTTGTGGGCGAAGTCGTCCCCGACGGGCTCGGAGCAGACGACGGCCTCTCCTGCCTCGCGGTCGATGAGGAGGTGGAGCGGGATGCCCGCGCGGGTGTGGGCCCGGATCTTCTGGACGCGGTCGCGGCGCGCGGTCGAGGAGGTCACCTCGGCGACGAGGAGGACGGGGTCGGGGGCGTGCCACTCCTGCTGGTCGTCGAAGCTGCCCTTGGGCGCGATGACGAGGTCGGGGACGGGCGGAGCCTCACGCCGGCAGCGACCGCCTGGAGGCCGGGATCAGCGGACCCTGGGCCGCGCGGGGGGCTCGGGGGGCCGTGGTGTCCGTCCAGCAGGAGCCCCGGCGGGCGAGGAGGCGGCGGAGCCAGAGTTCGGTGGAGACGAGGTCGGCGAGGCCGTCGAGGGGGACGGGGGCGCCGTCGGCCGCCGCGCGCAGCGCCTTGCGGACGACGCGGGCCTCGATCAGGCCCGCGTCCGCGAGGAGCGGCGCGTCGAAGAGGGCGAGGAGCTGCGGGAGCGCGACGCGCAGGCCCGCGCGCGTGGCGGCGGCCGGGACGGCCGGGTGGGGGGCGCCCCAGCCGGCGGGGACGTCGTGGACGCCGGCGCCGGAGAGGACCGTGCGCAGGACGCCGGCCCGGGCGTCCGGCTGGACCCGGAGCGATTCGGGGAGGTCGCGGCAGGCCCGTACGACCTGGTTGTCGAGGAAGGGGGCGTGGAGGCGTTGGCCCCGGATCTCGGCGGCCTGTTCCAGGACCCGGTGGTCGGCCGCCGCGCGGACGAGAGCGGCACGCGCGCGTGCCTCGCCGGGGCGCTGGACGGCGGCCGGGAGCGTCGCCGCCCGGTTCAGGCGAACCGATACTTCAGCCAGCGCCTCACCCGTCAGCCAGCGCGCCGCCGGGCCCGGCCGCGACCAGGCGAGGGCGGAGAGCGAGGCCTCCAGGGGGCCGAAGCCGTCCGGGGCCGTGCGGTTCGCCTCCAGGACCCGCCGGGCCGCCGTCTCCAGACCCGTCCGGTACGGGGTGCGGGCCAGCTTCCGCGCCGCCCGGTAGACGGTCAGCGGCACCAGGAACGCTCCCGCCGACGACCCCGAGGCCTTGGCGAGCGCCGTCACCGGGCGCACCAGGGAGCGGCGCCTGCGGTCCATCAGGAGGTCGGCGAGGCGCGCCGGGTGCGCGTCCAGGACCTGCTTGGCGCCCATGCCGGTGAAGTGGTCGGCGCTGCCGCCGGCGAGGCGTCTGCGGTGCCGTTCCGCCGTGACCAGCGCGGGGCCCGGCTCGTCCGTGAGCGGACCGTCCAGGGCGGCGTACGGGAGGGCCTCCTCGCCGCCCGCGACGACGACGTGGTGCAGGCGGGGGTCGGCGGCGATCGCGCGGGCCCGTTCCAGCTCCGCCGTGCGGCGCGCGCCGGCCCGGGTCGCCAGGTCGTTGAAGGTGACGGCGAGCAGCCGCTCCCCCGCGCCCGTGCCCTGGCCGGTGATCGTGCCCGGCACCCCCGGGAGGCCCGCGGCGAGCAGGGCGAGCGTGCCGGAGGCGCTGCCGCCGGACAGGTCGGCGCCGATGCCGGGCGCGGGGCCCGCGCCCCGGGCGGCGCGCCGGTCGGCGGGGCCCATGCCGGGGACGGGGCCCGGGTCGGGGAGCGGCGCCTCGGGGGCGTGCCGGGGGGCGGTGAGCCGGGCGCGTACGGCCTCGACGAGGGCGTCCCGTACTCCTTCGACGGCCTGCCGGGGGTCGGCCTCGGGCGCCGCGACGGCGAGCGAGGCCACCTGCTCGTAGCCGGTGATCTCGCGCGAGCCCTCCCGCAGGATCAGCGCGTGGCCCGGCGGCACCCTTCGCACGCCCTCGTACGGGGTGGAGTCGCGCAGCGCCTCCGGGGTCTCGGGGCAGGCGAGCAGGGCGGCGAGGTGGCCGATGTCGAGCTGGGCCTCGACGAGGTCGGCGAGCGGCAGGGCGGCGGTGGCGTACGCGGTGCCGCCCGCCCACGGGGTGTGGAACACCGGCCGGGCGCCCGCGAGGTCACCGGTGACGGTGACGCGGCGGCCGGCCTTCACGACGGCGGTGTAGCTGCCGGGCCAGGCGGTCAGGTGCCGCAGCGCGCCTCCGCGCGCGGTGAGCAGCCCGATCCGCAGCTCCTCGTCGCTCGCGGCGCAGCAGCCGAGGACGGCGAGGCGGGTGTGGTCGTCGACGGCCACCACGCGGACCTCGTCGGGGCGCCAGTCGCCGACCGCCCAGAGCGGATCGGGGTCGCCCCACAGGAGTTGTGCGCCCACCGGTTGCACCGTGCGCCCCTCGGCCGCGGGGCCGGTGCCGGAGCCGTACGGGGAGTCGGGGTCGTATCCGGGGTCGTACGGGGAGCCGGAGGCGGGTCCGGAGCCGTACGGGGAGCCGGGGGCGCGGCCGGAGCCGTACGCGTCGTGCACCGTCCCCGCTCGGCCCGCCGCGGTCGTTGCGAAGCTCGCGGCGACACTGCTCCAGCCCACCAGCCATCGCATCGGCGCCTCCACATCCGTTTCGGTGGAGGACATGCTGCCATGACAACGGCGCACGGGGCGGGGTCCGGGTGCACGCGCGCGAAAGGCGAATGCGCCCCTGGCATGGGCCAGTTGACCTTCGGCAGGACACCGGCGTCATTCGGCCAAATATCGACCCCCGGTGGATGTTTCCAAGGGTGTCCGGGCACAAGGCCGGTCACCGGCTGTCCGGGAGGCGCTTCCGCCTCCCGGCGCCGTCCGCCGCCCGCGGGGAATGGGCGGCGGTGTCCCCCAGCCCACTGGTCCGGGACACCGTCCCCGGCCGAGCGGGCCGACCCACGCGATATTCATGGAAGCGCTCCCCCGCCGGCCGGACGAGAGCGCACGGCCGGGCGCACGACCACACGGCGGGGGCACGAGCCGCTCCGCCGGGCCGGTCCGTCGCACGTTCACACAACAATCTCGCCATACGGAACACCGCCCCTTAACGGTGGGGATGCGGCGAACTACGCTGTGTTTACGAATGCCGCACGCCTATGCCCGGCGTCGTGGCGGCCGTCTGGGTTGTCGAGGGGTGGCGTCATGTCCAGGGAGCAACGCGGGCCGAACGAAAAGCTCGGCACGGTTCTCGCCCTCGCGGGAATCAGCAACGCCGGGCTCGCCCGGCGCGTCAACGACCTCGGCGCACAGCGGGGCCTGACGCTTCGTTACGACAAGACCTCGGTCGCCCGGTGGGTGTCCAAGGGCATGGTGCCGCAGGGCGCCGCCCCGCACCTGATCGCCGCCGCGATCGGGCAGAAGCTGGGCCGGCCCGTGCCGCTGCACGAGATCGGCCTCGCGGACGCCGACCCGGCGCCCGAGGTCGGGCTCGCCTTCCCGCGCGACGTCGGCGAGGCGGTCCGCTCGGCCACCGACCTGTACCGGCTGGATCTCGCCGGACGACGGGCCGGCGGGGGCGGCATCTGGCAGTCGCTCGCCGGGTCCTTCTCGGTCAGCGCGTACGCGACGCCCGCCTCCCGCTGGCTGATAACCCCCGCCGACCCGTCGGTGGAGCGCGAGGCCCCCCGCCCCGGCGCGGGCACCGGCCTCGCCGCGGCGGGCACGGCGGCCGCGGAGCACGCGCGCGTGGGCCACAGCGACGTCGCCAAGCTCCGCGAGGCCGCCGAGGACGCGCGGCGCTGGGACTCCAAGTACGGCGGCGGGGACTGGCGTTCGTCGATGGTGCCCGAGTGCTTACGCGTGGACGCGGCCCCGCTGCTGCTCGGCTCGTACTCGGACGAGGTCGGCCGGAACCTGTTCGGCGCGACGGCCGAGCTCACCCGGCTCGCCGGCTGGATGGCCTTCGACACCGGGCAGCAGGAGGCCGCCCAGCGCTACTACATCCAGGCCCTGCGGCTCGCCCGCGCCGCCGCCGACGTGCCCCTCGGCGGATACGTCCTCGCCTCCATGTCCCTCCAGGCCACCTACCGGGGCTTCGCCGACGAGGGCGTCGACCTCGCCCAGGCCGCGCTCGAACGGAACCGGGGGCTCGCCACCGCCCGCACCATGTCCTTCTTCCGGCTCGTCGAGGCCCGCGCGCACGCCAAGGCCGGCGACGGGGCCGCCGCCGCGGCCGCGCTCAAGTCCGCCGAGGGCTGGCTCGAACGCTCGCGGGAGGGCGACGCCGACCCGACCTGGCTCGGCTTCTACTCGTACGACCGGTTCTGCGCCGACGCCGCCGAGTGCTACCGGGACCTGCGGATGCCGCGCGAGGTGCGGCGCTTCACCGAGCAGGCGCTGTCCCGGCCGACGGAGGAGTTCGTCCGCTCGCACGGGCTGCGGCTCGTCGTCTCCGCCGTCGCCGAACTGGAGTCGGGCAACCTGGACGCGGCCTGCGCGGCGGGCACGCGCGCGGTGGAGGTGGCGGGGCGGATCTCCTCGGCGCGGACCACCGAGTACGTACGGGATCTGCTGCACCGGCTCGAACCGTACGGGGACGAGCCGCGCGTCATGGAACTCCGCGAGCGGGCCCGGCCGCTGCTCGTCGCTCCGGCGTGAGGGGTCGAGCGGGTGCGGAGCGGCGCGCCGGAGTGACGCGCGTCCCACGAGGTGGGCGTTTAGCCGCGTTGTCAGTGGGCCAGTGCACTATCGGGGACGGGAGGTGGCGCTGGTGTTTGACTGTGACGTGCTGGTGATCGGCGGCGGGATCGTCGGTCTGTCGACGGCGTACGCCCTGACGCGCGCCGCCCCCGGCACCCGGGTCACGGTCCTGGAGAAGGAGCACGCCCTCGCGCGCCACCAGACCGGGCGCAACAGCGGGGTGATCCACAGCGGGATCTACTACCGCCCCGGGTCGCTCAAGGCGCGGTTCGCGGTCCAGGGCGCGGCCGAAATGGTCAAGTTCTGTGCGGAGTGGGGCATTCCGCACGAGGTGACGGGAAAGCTGATCGTCGCCACCACGCGCGACGAGCTGCCCCGGCTGCACGCGCTCGTGCAGCGCGGCAGGGAGAACGGCATCCCCGTGCGCGAGCTCGGCCCGGCGCAGATCAGCGAGTACGAGCCGCGGGTGCGGGGCCTCGCCGCGATCCACGTCGGCACGACCGGCATCTGCGACTACGGGAAGGTGACGGAGCGGCTCGCCGAGTCCTCCGGAGCCCGCATCCTGTACGGCGCGGAGGTCGCCCTCGTCGACCGGCGGCCGTTCGGCGTGGCCGTGCGGACCGCCGACGGGCGCGTGGTGCGGGCGAAGGTCCTGGTGAACTGCGCGGGACTCCACTGCGACCGGATCGCCCGGCTCGCCGGCGACGACCCCGGCATGCGGATCGTCCCCTTCCGAGGGGAGTACTACGAGCTCGCGGACCCCTCGCTCGTGCGGGGCCTCGTCTACCCGGTGCCGGACCCCGCCTTCCCCTTCCTCGGGGTGCACCTCACCCGGGGCATCGACGGCGGCGTCCACATCGGGCCGAACGCCGTCCCGGCCCTCGCGAAGGAGGGATACGGCTGGTCCGTGGTCCGCCCGCGCGAACTGGGCGCCACCCTGGCGTGGCCCGGCTCCTGGGCGATCGCCCGCGAGCACTGGCGGTACGGGGCGGGCGAACTGCACCGGTCGCTCTCGAAGCGGGCCTTCACCGAGGCCGTGCGGCGACTGCTGCCGATCGTCGAGGAGTCCGACCTGCGACGGGCCGCGCCGGGGGTGCGGGCGCAGGCGGTGCTGCGGGACGGGACGCTCGTCGACGACTTCCTGATCCGCGAGGCGCCCCGGACGGTCCACGTCCTGAACGCGCCTTCGCCCGCGGCCACGGCTTCGCTGCCCATCGGCCGCGAGGTGGCGGCCCGGGCCCTGGCCCGGCTGTAGCCCACCCGGCTGCAGCCCGCCGGGCTCCTCGGGCGCGGAGGCTCTTCCGCCGTCCCCGCCGTAGAATCGGCCGCATTGTGTCTGAGCAGATTGAGAACGGCCCGCAGCCCGTCGCCGACCCCGGACAGCCCGCCGCCCGGCGGGGCAGTCGGATGTTCGCCCCCGGCGAGGGGCCCATGCCCGATCCCGCCGGGGCCCACCACGAGCGGCGGATCCGCAGTTTCCAGCCGCGCCGCAGCCGTGTCACGTACGGGCAGGCCGAGGCCATGCTGAAGCGGTGGCCCGACTGGGGGCTCGACATCGACGGCAAGCGGGTCCTCGACCTGGGCGAGATGTTCGGCGGGCTTCCGGTCGTCCTGGAGATCGGCTTCGGCATGGGCGAGGCCACGGCCCAGATGGCGGCCGCCGATCCCGGAACCGGGATCCTCGCCGTGGACGTGCACACCCCGGGCCAGGGCAATCTGCTCGGCCTCGCCGACCGGAACGGCCTGACCAACGTCCGGGTCGCCAACGGCGACGCGGTCATCCTGCTCCGCGAGATGCTCCCCGACGCGTCCCTCGACGGCTGCCGGGTCTACTTCCCGGACCCGTGGCCCAAGGCGCGCCACCACAAGCGGCGGCTGATCCAGCCCGAGTTCCTCAGCCTCCTGGCGCCGCGGATGAAGCCCGGGGCCGTGCTGCACTGCGCCACGGACTGGGAGGAGTACGCCGAGCAGATGCTCGAGGTGCTCTCCGCGCATCCGGACTACGAGAACACGCAGGCCGACGGCGGCTACGCGCCCCGCCCCGACTTCCGGCCCCTCACCCGCTTCGAGGGGCAGGGGCTCGACAAGGGGCACGTCGTGCACGACCTTCTCTTCCGGAGGAAGTGACCCCCGCGGCCCCCGGGACGCATATACCCGTCGCCGGTGTCGGTGCGGGTCGTTAGGGTCGCTCACGTGTCGAACTCCGCCACCGGCGCCCCGCCGGACGCCGCTCCCGTCCCGCACCGGGACACCGAGGAGCCGGCTTTCCCCGCCGCCGCCGACCGATCCCAGTGGCGCTACCGGCCCCGCCGGGCCTTCTGGCGCAGCCGGCTGGTCCGTGCGGTCACCGTCGTGACGCTGCTCGCGCTCTGCGCCCTGGTCATCCTGGCGCTGGTCCGCGAGCAGACCGGCACGCAGGGCTTCCTCGTGGGTCTGGGCCTCGCCGTGCTTCCCGTACCGCTGCTGATGTCGGCGTTCCGCTGGCTCGACCGGGTCGAGCCGGGGCCCTGGAAGAACATGCTGTTCGCCTTCGCCTGGGGTGCCTTCGCCGCCGCGCTCGTCGCGATCCTGGCGAACTCCTTCGCGGTCCGCTGGATCGCGACGGCCACCGCGGACCCGGACTCGGCGGACACGCTCGGCGCCACGGTGGTCGCGCCGGTGGTGGAGGAGAGCGCGAAGGCGGCGGCGATCCTGCTGCTGTTCCTGTTCCGCAGGAGGGACTTCGGCGGTCTCGTCGACGGGGTCGTGGTCGCCGGTTTCACCGCGACCGGCTTCGCCTTCACCGAGAACATCCTCTATCTGGGGAACGCCTTCGGCGAGGACCAGGAGTTCGGTTCCTCGGGGCTCGGTTCGGTGACCGCCGCGACCTTCTTCGTACGGGCCGTGATGTCGCCGTTCGCGCATCCGCTGTTCACCGTGCTCACCGGCATCGGTTTCGGCTTCGCCGCCCTGGCACCGCGCGGGAAGCGGCTGCGCCGGGTGCTGCTGCCCCTGGCGGGGCTGCTGCTCGCCATGGGCCTGCACGCCACCTGGAACGGCTCGGCCACCTTCGGCGGCCCGCTGGCCTTCTACGCGGTGTACGGGGCGCTCATGGTCCCGGCCTTCGGTCTGCTGACCTGGCTGGCGGTGTGGAGCCGGCAGCGCGAGCTGCGCACGATATCCGGGGTGCTCCCGGCGTACGCGGCGGCCGGCTGGCTCGCGCCCGCCGAGCCGCTCGCGCTGTCCTCGATGCGCGCCCGGCAGGTGGCCCGTTCGTTCGCCGCCCGGACGTACGGGCCGCCGGCCGCGCGGGCGGTCGGCGAGTACGAGTCCTTCGCGACGACGCTCGCGTTCCTGCGGGACCGGGCCCGGCGCGGCACGGCGGGGCCCGACTTCCCGGCCCGGGAGCAGGAGCTGCTGCACCATCTGTGGCAGCGCCGCGAGGTCGCCTCCCCTGCCCTCACGTACGCGGCCCGGGCGACGGGCCGGGCCTGGGCGCCGCCGCAGTACCTGGACTACGACGGCTACAACCCGTACCGGAGCTGAGTCAGGCCGAGGCCTCCGTGAGGAGGGTCAGCTCGGCCTCCGTGAGGGTGAGGTCGGCGGCCGCGACCAGGGCGGGGAGCTGGTCGACCGTGCGGGCCGAGGCGATCGGCGCGGCGACGGTCGGGCGGGAGGCGAGCCAGGCGAGGGCGACGGTGGCGGGTTCGGTCCCGTGTGCCGCGGCGACCGTGTCGAGCGCGGCGAGCACGGCCCGGCCCCGCTCGGTGGCCAGGTGCTTGGCGGCGCCGGCGGAGCGGGCGCTGTCGACGTCGGCGCCGGGGCGGTACTTGCCGGTGAGGAAGCCGGCCGCGAGCCCGTAGTACGGGACGGCGGAGAGCCCGGCGTGCTCGACGGTCTCCAGGAGCGGGCCCTCGTAGGTGTCGCGCGAGACCAGGTTGTAGTGCGGCTGGAGGGCGACGTACCGGGCGAGGCCCTCGGCCTCGGCGAAGTCGAGGGAGGCGCGCAGCCGCTCGGGGGAGATGTTGGAGGCGGCGACGGCGCGCACCTTGCCGTCCTTCACCAGCTGGTCGAGGGCGGTGACGATCTCCTCGACGGGGACGGACTCGTCGTCGAAGTGCGTGTAGTAGAGGTCGATGTGGTCGGTGCCGAGGCGGCGCAGCGACTCCTCGGCGGCCGCCTTGATGGTGGGGGCGGAGAGTCCCTTGAAGCGGGGGTGGGCGCCGACCTTGGTGGCGACGACGATGTCGGAGCGGTTGCCGCGGGAGGCGAGCCAGCGGCCGATGACGGTCTCGGACTCGCCGCCCTCGTTGCCCTCGGCCCAGGCGGAGTAGACGTCGGCGGAGTCGACGAAGTTGCCGCCGGCGGCGGCGTAGGCGTCGAGGACGGCGAAGGACTGTGCTTCGTCGGCGGTCCAGCCGAAGACGTTGCCGCCCAGGGCCATGGGGAAGACGTGCAGGTCGGAGGTGCCCAGTCGGCGGAGGGAGGTCATGCGTGGATCAACCGCTCCCGCCGCCGGGCCTATTCCGTGCGAGCCCCGGAGGTCAGAGGCTC
>NZ_JBEXSZ010000201.1:0-12548 GCF_040613865.1 Streptomyces sp. NPDC006197
GCCTGATCCCCGGCACCGTGCTGGCGGGCGTCGACAGCGTGCTGCGGCTGGCGGTGCGCCCGGAAGGCCGGAGTCGGATTCTGTATGGGGTGGGGAATGGCGAAGCACCGGCTGTCCAGAAAAGGCCGCTACACAGCGCTGGCGACGACGGCCGTCGCGGTCGTGGCGGGTGCCGGGGTCGCGGCGCAGACCTCCATGGCAGCCACGGCGTGGCCGGCCCAGAGGACGTACACGGGCCGGGCGTTCGACGCCTGCACGGCGCCTTCGCTCACCGCGATGAAGGCGTGGAAGAAGGACGCGTACTACGGCGGCGTCGCCGTCTACGTCGGCGGGAAGAATCGCGGCTGCGCCCAGCCCAATCTGACCAGGTCGTGGGTGAAGTCGGTCGACACGCTCGGCTGGCGGGTCATCCCGCTCTACGTCGGCGCCCAGCCGCCCTGCCAGAAGAGCGGGAACAAGGAGAGGTTCACCGCGGCCACCGCGGCCTCGGTCGGGGCGAGCAACGCCAACGACGCGGTCGCCAAGGCCTCGGCGCTCGGCATGAGGCCCGGCAGCCCGGTCTACCTCAACATGGAGCCGTACGACACCGCCGACAAGGCGTGCAACGACGCGACCCTCGCCTACGTGCGGTCCTTCACCAAGACCCTGCGCGCCAAGACCTACCGCGCCGGCATGTACGGCTTCAGCAGCTCCAGCGCCAAGGCGGTCGCCACGGCGAAGGACCGCACCGACCTGCCGGGCAACCTCTGGTACGCCCTGTGGAACGGCCAGGAGACCACCACCAAGGACTGGCCCTGGGACCCGAAGCTGTACACCGACCACAGCCGCGGCCACCAGTACAAGGCGAACAGCAAGGAAACCCGCGGCGGTTACACCATCACCGTCGACCGCAACGCCTGGGACGCCCCGGTCGCCATCATCGGCTGACCGACACCCGCGGTCACCGACGACCACGGCGCCCGGGCAGGGCCGGCCCCGGGCGCCGAACGTCTCCGAACCGGCCGGTCTCGGCGTCGCCCGCGCCGGCCCCGACTCAGGCACCGCCCGCGCCGGTCTCGGCCCCGGCACCGCCCGCGCCCGCGCCGGCCCCGGCTTCACCTGTGCCGGCCCCGGCCCTGGCGTCGCCCAAACGGCCTATACCTCCCATATCGCCTATACCGCCACCCTCCTGACCGACCGCGCCCCCGCCGGTGTGCATCCGGTCACACAGGTCTCACCTTCTGCGAAACTACTAGGACGTCCTACTATCTGTGGGGTCCCACTTACCTCCCCGGGAAGGTCCACATGACCGCTCTGCACCGGCCCGTGCACCCCGTCCGTCTGGTCACCGCCTCGGCGCTCTTCGACGGGCACGACGCCTCGATCAACATCATGCGGCGGATCTTCCAGTCCCAAGGCGCCGAGGTGATCCACCTCGGGCACAACCGGTCCGTGCAGGAGGTGGTGGACGCGGCGCTCGAGGAGGACGTCCACGGCGTCGCGGTCTCGTCCTACCAGGGCGGGCACGTGGAGTACTTCGAGTACCTGGTCCAGTCGCTGCGCGAGCGCGGCGCGGACCACATCCGCGTGGTGGGCGGCGGGGGCGGCGTCATCGTGCCCGAGGAGATCACCCGGCTCCGCAACAGCGGGGTCACCATCTTCTCCCCCGAGGACGGCCAGCGGATGGGCCTCGCCGGGATGATCAACTCGGTGATCGAGCAGTGCGACTTCGACCTCTGGGACGGCGGACCGGCCGACGCGGCGGCGGTCCTCGCGGGCGACCGGTTCGCGATCGCCCGCGCCATCACCGGCGCCGAGCTCGGCAAGCTGTCCCCCGACTTCCTGGACCGGCTGCGCACCGCCGCGGCGGCACGCGTCACGCCCGTCCTCGGCATCACCGGCACCGGCGGCTCCGGCAAGTCGTCACTGACCGACGAGCTCGTCCGCCGGCTCCGCGTCGACCAGCAGGACAAGCTGCGCATCGCGGTGATCGCGGTCGACCCGACCCGTCGCCGCGGCGGCGGCGCGCTGCTCGGCGACCGGATCAGGATGAACTCCCTCGACGGGGACCGGGTCTTCTTCCGCAGCCTGGCCACGCGCGGCAGCCACGAGCTGCCCGAGCACCTGGCCGATGTGATCGACGTCGTCAAGGCCGCCGGATTCGACCTGGTGATCGTGGAGACGCCGGGCATCGGCCAGGGCGACGCGGCGATCGTGCCGTTCGTCGACACCTCGCTGTACGTGATGACGCCGGAGTTCGGCGCCGCCTCGCAGCTGGAGAAGATCGACATGCTCGACTTCGCCGACGTCGTGGCCATCAACAAGTTCGAGCGGCGCGGCGCCAAGGACGCCCTGCGCGACGTGGCCCGTCAGCTGGTCCGCAACCGCGAGGCGTTCGACAAGAGGCCCGAGGACATGCCGGTCTACGGCACCTCGGCGGCCACCTTCAACGACGACGGCGTCACCGCGCTCCACCAGCACCTCAAGACCGCCCTCGCCGAGAAGGGGCTCACGCTCGCCCAGGGCACCCTGGCGCCGGTCGACGTGCGCCACTCCTCCGGCATCCGGCAGGTCGTGCCCGCCGACCGGGTCCGCTACCTCACCGAGATCAGCGAGACCGTCCGCACGTACCACGCGGAGATGCAGCCAGATCGCGAGGACCAGGAAGAAGCCCTGCATGCCGAAGGCGAAGAGCAGCTGGACGGCCAGGCCGTACGAGAAGGCCGGGACGGTGAAGACGCGCGGGGGCAGCACCGAGCCGCGTACGGCGACCGCGGCCACCGCGAGGGCGCCGGCCGCGAGGAGGCCCCAGCCCCAGAGCGGCCAACCCCAGCCGCGGCCCTGGACGAGCGGCAGGACGACGGCGACGAGTCCGGCGGCGAGGACGAGGCTGCCGAGCACCGGGGGCCGGGTGGCGGAGCGCTCCCGGGTGGTGGGGACGAGGACGGCGGCGGCGGCCAGGGTGAGGACGGCGATCGGCACGTTGACCAGGAAGACGCTGCGCCAGCCGAGCCCGAAGAGGTCGGCGTCGGTGAGGACCCCGCCGAGCAGCAGTCCGATCGCGGAGGCGAAGCCGGCCACCGCCCCGTACATCCCGAAGACCTTGCCGCGGTCCTTGCCCCGGAAGAGGCTCTGGAAGGAGCCGAGGACCTGCGGCATGAGCACGGCGGCGGCGACGCCCTGGGCGCCGCGGGCGGCGATCAGCTGGCCGGGGCTCTGGGCGATGCCGCAGGCGAGGCTGGCGAGGCCGAAGCCGGCGGTGCCGGCGAGGAAGAGCGCCTTGCGGCCGTACCGGTCGCCGAGCCGTCCGGCGACGACGAGGGTCGCGGCGAAGCCCAGGAGGTAGGCGGAGACGGTCCACTGGAGGGCGCTCTCGGAGGCGCCGAGCCCGTGCCCGAGGGAGGGCAGGGCGACGTTGACGATGGTGACGTCCACGAGGTCCATCAGGGCGGCGACCATCATGACGACGGCGGCGGCCCAGCGGCGCGGGTGGACGGTGAACGGGTCGCCGGTGGCGGCGGTCGTGGCAGTCGTGGACATCTCCACCCTCCATTTATTTCGTTCGGGCGAACGAAATAAAAGTGACACGCACTCCCCCGTGATCGCAAGTGTTTCGTTCGGCCGAACGAAATGAATTTTGCTAGGCTGCCGCCATGAGCGAGCAGGACCAGGAACGGGGTGCGGTCATCGCCGCCCTCACCGCCGCCGGCCGGGACTCCAGCGCCGCCTCCGTCGCCTTCCACTCGGCGGTCGCGGCCCAGCAGGACCTGGGCGCCACCGAGACCAAGACGCTCGACCTGCTCGAACGGCACGGCCCCCTCACCGCCAAGGAGCTGGCCGAGCACTCGGGCCTGGCCCCCGCCTCCGTCACCGGACTCGTCGACCGCCTGGAGCGCAAGGGCTTCGTGCGCAGGGTGAAGCACCCGACGGACAAGCGCCGGGTGCTCGTCGAGCCCCGCCCCGAGAAGCTGGCCGAGCTCGCCCCGCTCTTCGACGACTGGGCGCGCGAAGTGCACGAGCTCTACGAGGAGTTCACGACCGAGGAGCTGGCGACGATCACCCGCTTCCTGACGGGCGCGACGGAACGCCAGCGCGCCGCGACCAAGCGCCTCACGGGGTAACGGCCCGCGCCGCCCGAGGCGCCTCACGGGGGAACCGCCCGGGGCGCCCGAGGTGCCTCACGGGAGAACGGCCCGGGGCGCCTCGCCGGTCGGGCCCGCACAACCGGGCCCGCACACCCCTCCCCTTCGGCCCGTCCGGCTGCTACCTTCCTCGCCAGCACGTCACCTAACTAACGTTAGGTGGAGGAGTGGTTCCGCGGGCCCGTCCGCCCACGGCTGTCCCACCGAGTCCGTCTGCCGTACGGCCACCGGCCGTACGTCCGTCAGTCCGCAAGGGAGCCCAGCCATGCCCCTGTCCCGACGCGCCCTGCTCACCACCACCGGTGCCGCGCTGCTCCTCGGAGCCGCGCCGCCCGCGCTCGCCCGGAGCCGCCCCACGGCCGCCACCGCGATCCGGCAGATCCCGCTCCAGGGCGCGGTCAACGTCCGCGATCTCGGCGGGTACGTCACCTACGACGGCAAACGGGTCCGGCACGGTCTCGCCTACCGGGGCGACCACCTCGCCCGGCTCACCGACGCCGACCTCGCCACCCTCGCCGGGCTCGGCCTCGGCACCGTGGTCGACCTGCGGATCCCCATGGAGGTCGGCTACGACGGCGCCGACCGGCTGCCCGCCGGCGCGGTCCCGGTGGCCCGGCCCGTCACCGACCACGGCCTCTTCGGCCAGCTGATGGCCGCGATCGGCTCCCGCGACCCGGTGCGGCAGGAGGAGATGCTCGGCGACGGCCGGGCCGCCGCCTTCATGCGCGAGGTGTACCGCACCTTCGTCACCGACCCCGCGAACCGGGCCGCCCTCGCGGCCACCCTGCGGGACCTGGCCGATCCCCGCCGGGGGCCGCTGCTCCTGCACTGCACCTCCGGCAAGGACCGCACCGGCTGGACGAGCTGGCTCCTGCTCACCCTGCTCGGGGTGCCCGAGCCCTCCGCCCGCGCGGACTACCTGGCCTCCAACACCTTCCGCGCCGCGTACGACGCGCGGGTGCGGGAGGGGCTGAAGCAGGGCGGGCTCATGCAGAACCCCGACCTCATCGTGCCGCTGCAGGAGGTGCGGGCCGAGTACCTGGACACCGCCCTCGACCAGGTCCGCACCTCGTACGGCAGCCTCTTCCGTTACGTGTCGGTCGGCCTCGGCCTGGAGCCGCGCGAGCTCGCGGCGCTCCGCGAGCGGCTGGTGCCCGACGCCTGACGCCCGCCCCGGCCTGCGCCGGCCGCCGCACCGCGCCCGGCGCCCGCGCCCGCCCCGGCACCGGAGCCCGAACCACGGCCCGCGCCCGCGCCGCGTCCCGCACCGGCCGCGCCGCGCCCGGAGCCGCCCGCGGTGCCGGAGCCCCGGCCCGTCGGCGCCCCGGAAGCGGAACCCCGGGCTGTGGTGCCCGAACCGGACGCCCGCCCGGTGGACGGGCCGGAAGCGCGGCCCGAGCCCGTCGCGCCCGTCCCCGTACCACCGGTCGAACCGCCGGAGGCCGGACGGCGACGACGGCGGCCGCCGCCCGTGCCACCGCCGGCGGCGGCGCCCGCCGCCTTGCGCGGCGGGGTCGGCTGCGGGACCTCGATGACGACGGGGACGCCCGAGGGCTCCCGGGCGCCGGTGAGCTCGGCGAGCTCCTCGTCGCTGGACTTGATCTGCGCCGTGCGGGGGCTGATGCCCGCGTTCGACATCAGCCGGCCCATGTCCCGCTTCTGCTCGGGCAGGACCAGCGTGAAGACGCTGCCGGACTCGCCGGCGCGGGCGGTGCGACCGCCCCGGTGCAGATAGTCCTTGTGGTCCATCGGCGGGTCGACGTTCACGACCATGTCGAGGTCGTCCACGTGGATGCCGCGGGCCGCCACGTTCGTCGCGACCAGCGTGGTGACCTGGCCGGTCTTGAACTGGTCCAGGGTCCGGTTGCGCTGCGGCTGCGAGCGGCCGCCGTGCAGCCCGGAGGCCCGCACGCCGTTGGCCAGGAGCCGCTTGACCAGCCGGTCCACGGACCGCTTGGTGTCCAGGAAGAGGATCGTCCGGCCGTCGCGGGCCGCGATCCGCAGCGTGACGGCCTTCTTGTCGGTCTCGTCCATCACGTACAGGACGTGGTGCTCCATGGTGGTCACCGCGCCCGCCGACGGGTCGACCGAGTGCACGACCGGGTCGTCCAGGAACATCTTGACCAGCTTGTCGATGTTCCGGTCGAGGGTGGCGGAGAACAGCAGCCGCTGTCCGCCCGGCTCGACCTGCTTCAGCACCTTCGTGACCTGCGGCAGGAAGCCCATGTCGGCCATCTGGTCGGCCTCGTCGAGGACGGTGACGGCGACCTGGTCCAGGCGGCAGTCGCCCCGCTCGATGAGGTCGTGGAGCCGGCCGGGCGTGGCGATGAGGACCTCGGCGCCGCGCCGCAGGGACGAGGACTGCCGGGAGATCGACATGCCGCCGACGACCGTGGTGATCCGCAGCCGCAGCGCGGAGGCGTACGGCGTGAGGGCGTCGGTCACCTGCTGGGCGAGCTCACGGGTCGGCACCAGGACCAGCGCGAGGGGCGCGGTCGGCTCGGCGCGGCGGCCGGCGGTGCGGGCGAGGAGCGCGAGCCCGAAGGCGAGGGTCTTGCCGGAACCGGTGCGCCCCCGGCCGAGGACGTCGCGCCCGGCGATCGAGTTCGGCAGGGTCGCGGCCTGGATCGGGAAGGGCTCGGTGACGCCCTGCTCGGTGAGCGTCCGCAGCAGCGCGGCCGGCATGTCCAGGTCCTCGAAGGAGGCCACGGGCGGCAGCGCGGGCGTCACCGTCTCCGGCGGAGTGAACTCCTGCGGCGGCGGGGGCGCGGCGGGACGACGGCCGCCGCGGGGGCCCTTCGGCTGGGACGTGGACTTCGCCTGGGCGGTGCGGGGGCCGCGCTTGCTGGGGCGTTCGGAGCGGGTCATTCGTGCCTTCCTGGCCGGTGCGCGGCACAGCCGGGGCCCGCACCTGCGTGATGCGGGCCCCGGCTGTACCGCCCGGAACACGCGATGCGGGCCCCGGCTGTCTCTCCCGGAACACGAGATACGGGCCCCGGCTGTCTCTCCCGGAGCACGTGACACGGCCCCGGCTGTCTCTCCCGGGACTCGCGATACAGATCCCGGATGTCTACCGGAACAATAGTGCGCCTCAGGACCTTCCCGTCCCGGCCCCCCGCTCCCCGGACGCCTCGGGACCGCGTACGGCGATTCCGTCCAGGACCATCGACAGGTACTGGCGGGCGATCTCCTCCGGGCTGTGCTGTCCGCCCGGCCGGTACCAGGACGCGGCGACCCAGACGGTGTCGCGGACGAAGCGGTAGGTGAGCCGGACGTCGAGGTCGGCGCGGAAGACCCCGTCCGCGACGCCGCGCTCCAGGGTTCCGAGCCAGGCCTTCTCGAACCTGCGCTGCGAGTCGACGAGGTAGCCGAAGCGGGGCTGGTCGACGAGGTGCAGGGACTCCTTCTGGTAGATGGCGACGGCGGCGCGGTGCCGGTCGATCTCCCGGAAGGACTCGGTGACGAGGGCCTCGATGGTCTCGCGGGGGCCGAGCCCGGCGCCGAGGACGGCGTCGTACCCCTCCCACAGCTCGTTCAGGAAGGTGGAGAGGATCTCGTCGAGCATCGACTCCTTGGAGTCGAAGTGGTAGTAGAGGCTGCCGGCGAGCATTCCGGCGGCGTCCGCGATCTTGCGGACGGTGGTGGCGTTGTACCCCTGGGCGGCGAACACCTCGGCCGCCGTGTCGAGGAGTTCACGGCGCCGCTCGGGCCCCCCGCTCACTTGGGTCTTCTTCTTGCTTGCAGTGTTCGGCACGTGCCCATTCTGGTCCCCCGCGCACGGGCCCACCCAGGAGTCAGGCGTCCTGCCGCGGCGGGCTGTCGTCGTTGCCGCGCCGGAGCGTGCGCGTCGGGCGTCCCGGGGCCCAGCTGCGGAAGCAGATCTCCTCGCCGTCCACCCAGGTCCGCACGACCTCGGTCGGCTCCACCCGGAAGAGGTGGAAGGGCTGCGGCGCGCCCGCCTCCGCCGCGTACCGGTCCAGGGTCTCCCGGTCGGTGACCTCGACCGCGCGGCCGGAGATCCGGACGTCCCCGCCGCCCATGCCGGTGCCGGATCCCGGGTTGGCGAGCAGCGCGAACCGGGGGTCGCGGCGCAGGTCCAGCGCCTTGCGGGAGTTCGGCATCATGCCGAGCCAGAGCTCCCCGCCGCGGAAGTCGGCCTCGATGCCGCTGAGGCGCGGCGAGCCGTCCTTCCGGACGGTGGCGAGGGCGTGGTGGGCGTACTGCCCGAAGCGCTCCCGCACGGTCGCGGCGAGCTCGGGTTCGGCGGCCTCGAAGGCCTGCCAGGTGGTTCCGGTGTCTTCCATGGGTGTGTCTTCCATGGCTGTGTCTTCCATGGCTCCAGGAGACACCGGATACCCGACAACCACTGTCCGGATTGCTCTGGACTCACCCGCGGGTTCAGGAGGTCGCCGCGCGCTCCGCCTTGCTGCGCTCCACGCAGAACTCGTTGCCCTCCGGGTCCTTCAGGGTCGCCCAGCCGGTGCCGTCCGGGTTCCGGTGGTCCTCGAACAGCGTGGCGCCGAGGGCGAGCAGCCGCTCGACCTCCTCGTCACGGGTGCGGTCCTGCGGCTGGAGGTCGAGGTGGACGCGGTTCTTCACCGTCTTCCCCTCGGGGACCTGGATGAAGAGGAGGCCCGCGCCGGCCGACTCGACGAGCGCCTCCGGGTCGCCGGGCTTGTCGTCGTCGGAGACCTGGGAGTCGAGCACCTTCGCCCAGAAGCTCGCGAGGGCGTAGGCGTCGGCGCAGTCGATGGTCACGTGTCGCACGAGAGAGCTCATGGCGGCATGATTGCCCCCGCCCGCGCCCGGGAGCCACCGATTTCCCGGCTTTCAGTCGGCGGTGACTAGGCCCCGGCCCTCGGTCACCGCCACGAGCGCGGCGAGCGAGGAGCGGGCGCCCTGGAGGTCGTGGATCTTCTCGTCGATGGCGTCGAGCCGTGCGACGAGCAGCGGGCTGAGGCAGCGCTCGACGTCACCCTCACCGAGGAGCGGTTCGCGCGCCTGGCGGCCGCCGGTTCATGACCGGACGACGCCCTGGGCCCGGGCGGCGGCGAGCCAGGCGGGGAACTCGGAGACGAGCCGGTCGTACAGCTCGGCGTCCGGGACCCGGTTCGGGTCCTGGCCCGCGTGGAAGAAGCCGGCGTTGTCGAGGGGCCGCTTCGCCGGCACGTCCAACTCGTCGAGCCTGCGCAGGAACTCGAACTGCCGGCTGCCGGGGTCGCCGAAGCCGATGAACTGCCAGAAGATCGGCAGCCGGGCCGCCTTGCAGACGTACCGCTCGGCGGCGAGCTTGTTGATCGGCCCTCCGTCGGTCTGGAAGACGACGAGCGCGGGCGCAGTGGAGCCGCTGTCGAGGTAGTGGTCGATGACGGCGTCCATGGCGAGGTGGTAACTCGTCTTCCCCATGTGGCCGAGGCCGGCGACGATCCGGTCGATCCGGCCGGCGTGGTCGTCGAGCCGGATCTCGGTCTCGGCGTCGATGTCGGTGGAGAAGAAGACCACCGGGACCCGTCCGTCGTCGTCGAGGTGCGCGGAGAGCCCGAGGACCCGGTCCGCGAGGGCCTGCACGGTGCCGTTGGCGTAGTACGGCTTCATGGAGCCCGAGTAGTCGATGACGAGGTAGACGGCGATCCGCTGTCCGCTGATCCCGTGCCGCGCCAGCGACGCCCCGGCCTCCTTGTAGAGACTCACCAGCGCGGGTGCGGTCTCCTCGACCTTCCGCAGGCTCAGTGCCATGGCCGTTCCCCCTCCAACTCCTCGATGTCCGCGAGCATGGCGTCGGCCAGGTCGCGCTCGGCCGTGTAGTACCGCTCGGCCCACGCGAGGGTCAGCCGGGGGTACGCCCACGCCTCGTCCGCCCCCGCGTCCGCCACGTCCGCCTCGGCGCGCCGCCGCATGCGCTCGGCGTACTCCCGGTGCGCGGCCAGGATCTCCCGCATCCGCTCGGGTTCGAGGAGGTGGCCGAGCCAGAGCCGCAGCATCGGCCCGTGCTTCAGGACGGGCGGGTCGAGGGGGGCGGTGCGGGCCCAGGTGCGGACGGCGTCGAGGCCCTCGCCGGTGATCCGGTAGACGCGTTTGTCGCGGGTGCCGGCCTCGGGGGCGACGAGCCGCGAGGTGGCGTAACCGCTGTTCTCCAGGCGCTTGAGCTCGCTGTAGACCTGGCTGAAGGACGGGCTCCAGTAGAAGAGGCCGAGGGACCGGTCGGCCCACTTCTTGACGTCGTAGCCGGACAACTCCCGTCCGTGGGACAGCAGTCCGAGCACGGCCCAGCTGGTCGCGGGAAGCCCCGGCACGCCCTCTTGGTCCACCACGGAGTCCACCACGGACGGCAGTCTACGGTCCTTCCTTCCTCTCCTTATGCCTGCTAGAAGTATTTCGATTAGGCATAAGCGCCTGGGGAGGAGCTCCTGTGAAGTTCTCCATGATCTTCGAAGCACAGCTCGTCGACCCGACCCCCGACCGCGAACGCCAGGTCCTCCACGACTGCGTCGAACAGGCCGTCCTCGCCGAGGAGACGGGCTTCGACCGGATCTGGGCGGTCGAGCACCACTCCCTCACCCAGTACGCCCACATGACCGCGTCCGAGATCTTCCTGACCTGGGTCGCCGCCCGCACCCGGACCATCCGCGTCGGCCACGGCGTGGTCACCATGCCCTTCGGCTACCAGCACCCGGTCCGGGTCGCCGAACGCGCCGCCATGCTCGACGTGCTCTCCGGCGGCCGGGTCGACGTGGGCGCCGGCCGGGGCGCGACCCGCCAGGAGACCCGGATGTTCGGGGTGCGCCCGGAGGACACCCGGCCGCAGACCGAGGAGGCCCTGCGGATCTTCGCCGCGGCCTGGCGGGAGCCGGAGCTGGAGTGGCACGGCACCCTCGACATCGGCCCCGGCGCGGTCCTGCCCCGCCCCGTGCAGACGCCCCACCCGCCTCTCTTCATGGCCTGCTCGCAGCACGAGTCGCTCCGGCAGGCCGCCGAACTCGGCATCGGCGCGCTGGTGATGGGCTTCTCCGGCGCCGACGACGTCCGGGCGATGCGCGCGGTGTACGACGAGGCCATCGGCGCGCGGGACGGATCCCGGTTCGTCTCCACCGAGGTCAACGACCACTTCTCCGCCCTCTGCCCGACGATCGTCCTCGACGACGCCGCCCGCGCCCTGCGGCTCGGCACCCGGGGCCAGCGCTTCTTCGCCGAGTCGATCGCGCACTGGTACGGCGGGGGCCCCGCCCCCACGGGCTACGCCGAGGACGAGGACCACACCGGGGCGCTCGACGAGAAGCGACGGCAGCTGATCGCCCGGCTCCACGAGGCGGACGTCCCCGCGCGACCGGTCGACACGGGCACGTACAACACCGACCACGCCTACGGGGACGCGGCCACCGCGATCGCCTACGTCGAACGGCTCCGGGAGATCGGCGTCGACGAGGTGATGTGCCTGATCCAGATGGGCACGGTGCCGCAGGACGTCTGCCTGGAGACGATCCGCCAGTGGGGCGAACACGTCATCCCGCACTTCCGCGAGGGCTGAGAAGGCACCGCAGCGCCCCCCAGGTCGTCCGGTCGGGGACATTCGGGGGGCGCTGCGCTCAGTTCCGCACGTCGTTGTACGGGACGTTCAGGGGGTGATCCGGTGGGATCAGACCATCAGGGCACGGTCCGTCGGGCGGATCGGGGCCGGCAGGGAGCTGGCGCCGGTCAGGTAGCGGTCCACGCCGCGGGCGGCGGAGCGGCCCTCGGCGATGGCCCAGACGATGAGGGACTGGCCGCGGCCGGCGTCACCGGCGACGAACACGCCGTCGACGTTGGTGGCGAAGTCCGCGTCGCGGGCGATGTTGCCCCGCTCGTCCAGCTCCAGGCCGAACTGCGCGACCAGGCCGTTCTCCACGTCCGTGCCGGTGAAGCCCATCGCGAGCGTGACCAGCTGGGCGGGGATCTTCCGCTCCGTGCCCGGCTTCTGGGTCAGCTTGCCGTCGACGAACTCGACCTCGACGAGGTGGAGGAACTGGACGTTGCCGTCCTCGTCGCCCTCGAAGTGGGTGGTGGAGACGGAGTAGACCCGCTCGCCGCCCTCCTCGTGCGCCGAGGTGACCTTGTAGAGCATGGGGAAGGTCGGCCAGGGCTGGCCGGCGGTGCGCTCCTCGCCCGGCTTCGGCATGATCTCCAGCTGCGTGACCGAGGCCGCGCCCTGGCGGTGCGCCGTACCGACGCAGTCCGCGCCGGTGTCGCCGCCGCCGATGACGACGACGTGCTTGCCCTCGGCGGTGATCGGCGGGGCCACGAAGTCGCCCTCGACGACCTTGTTGGCGAGCGGCAGGTACTCCATCGCCTGGTGGATGCCGTTCAGCTCCCGGCCCGGGACGGGCAGGTCGCGGGCGGTGGTGGCACCGGCGGCGACGACCACGGCGTCGAACCGCTTGCGCAGGTCCGTCG
>NZ_JBEXSZ010000202.1:0-12311 GCF_040613865.1 Streptomyces sp. NPDC006197
CCTGCCCCCCCTGATTCGCGGTTGCCGTGCCCCACCGGGGCGCCCCCCGGGGCGGGGGGGGGGGGGGCGGGGGCCCCCCCCCCCCCCCCCACGGCGGTGGGTGCCGGGGCGTCAGCCGAGGGCGGCCACGCGGTCGCGGTACGTGCGGGCCGCCGCCGCGTCGCGGTACGGCTCGAGCCGGCGCTCGAAGTCGCGGACGTATTCGAGCGCCCGCGCCGACCGCATCTCCGAGGCCTGCTGCGCCGCCTCCGCGCCCAGCGCGCACGCCTGGTCGAGTTCGCCGAGGGCCAGGCGCGAGGTGGCGAGGACGACCCGGCAGAACAGACGGCTGCGGGCGAAGCCGGGCGCGCGGAGCTGGAGCGCGCGCTCGGCGTGCTGCGCGGCGGTCCGGTACTGCTGGAGGTCCCGGTGGCAGTGCCCGAGCTCGTCGGCGAGCTGCGCCTCGTCGAAGTGACGGGCCCAGTACGGCACCTCGTCGCCGGGCCGGGCCGCTTCGAGGGCCCGCTCGGCGCGGACCAGGGAGGCGCTGCAGACCCGCGCCTCGCCGAGGACGGCGTGTCCGCGCGCCTCGACGGCGTGCAGCATCGCCTGGACGACGGGCGGGGCGGCGGGGCCGACGCCCTGCTGGGCGACCCGGGCGAGCTGGACGGCCTCGCGGCCGTGGCCGAGGTAGACGGCCTGGCAGCTCATGGTGAGCAGCACGTACGAGCCGTAGGCCCGGTCCCCGGCCGCCTGGGCGAGGCGCAGCGCCTGGACGAAGTACCGCTGTGCGAGGCCGTGGGCGGCGATGTCGTACGAGGTCCAGCCGGCGAGCCGGGTGAGGTCGGCGGCCGCGGCGAAGAGCCGGCGGCCGGTGGACTCCCCGTACGTGCCGCGCAGCATGGGCTCGGCCTCGTGCTCCAGGTAGCGGACGAGGGCCTGGCGGGCGTGGCCGCCGCCGTAGGCGTGGTCGAGGGTGCGGAAGAGCTCGCCGACGGAGCGGAGGGCGGCGATGTCGCCGCTGGAGACCCGCTGGCCGGGCCCCCGGTCCGTGCCGCGCTGGCGGGGGACGGAGAAGCGGCCCTGGGGCGGCACCCGGGGGTCCTGCGCGGCTCCGACGGGGACGCCCGGCGGGCGGGTGGCCGGACCGGGGGCGGGCTCGCCGCGGGCGACCCGGTCGTCGGCGCGGCCGATCAGCCAGTCGCGGCTGGGGACGACGAGGCCGGCCGGAGTGAAGGCGATCTTGCGGAGCTCGGCGTGGCTGCCGGAGTCCTTGCGCCACAGGCCGCTGACGATGTCGACGGCCTCCTCGGGGGTGGCGGCGAACTCCAGGCCCGCGTAGACCGGCGCGCAGGCGTCGAGGCCGAGGTCCTGGGCGGAGAGGCGGCGGCCGAGGCGACGGGTGAAGACCTCAGCGATGAGGGCGGGAGTGGTGCCGCGCGGCTGCTGACCGCGGAGCCAGCGGGTCACGGAGGTCTTGTCGTACCGCAGGTCGAGCCCGTGTTCCAGACCGAGCTGGTCGACCCGTCTGGCGAGCCCCGCGTTGGAGAACCCGGCTTCGGCGATGAGCGCGGCGAGCTGGCGGTTCGGGATGCGCTGCGGTGGTCGTTCCGTCATCAGCTGTGCGGTCTCCTGCCTTCCGGGCCCGGGCGGCAGCCCCGTCGGACCCTCATGGAACGGCGTGAATTTAGCGGTCTCCACGGCCCGTACCGCCGCCTTCGCCCCACATTCATCCGATCGTGTGAGGATTGACGGCACCGCTGACGTAGGTGCCCCCGTCCACCTGCCGGAGGGCCGTCCCCGGCGCCGCCGTACAGTGGCATGGGCGCGAATGACGCATGGTGCCGAGCCGGCCCGGGATGATCCCCGGTCCCCGGCTCCCGGCGCCCAGGAGGAGGCATGGCCGTGAGTGAGCTGCGATTCGTCCGCCTTGGGTTCGGCGAGGAGTCCGTCGACTACCAGGTGGCCTGGGACAAGCAGCGCGAGGTGCACGCCGCGCGGTTCGCCGACGAGATCGACGACACCTGTCTGCTGCTGGAGCACCCGCCGGTCTACACGGCCGGCCGGCGCACGCAGGAGAACGAGCGGCCGCTGGACGGGACGCCGGTGGTGGACGTGGACCGGGGCGGCAAGATCACCTGGCACGGCCCGGGCCAGCTGGTCGGCTACCCGATCATGAAGCTGCCCCGCCCGGTGGACGTCGTCGCGCACGTGCGCCGCCTGGAGGAGGCCCTGATCCGTACGGCCGCCGAGTTCGGCGTGGAGACGACGCGGGTCGAGGGGCGCAGCGGGGTCTGGGTCCTCGGCGACCCGGTCGAGCAGCGGCCGTCGATCGGCGGCCTCTCCCTGGACTTCGACCCGCGACTGACGGACGAGGAGTTCGACCCGCGCCTGAACGGTCCCGAGTACGCCCCGTCCAACGCCGGCCAGCGCCGCGAGGACCGGAAGCTCGCCGCGATCGGCATCCGGGTCGCCAAGGGCGTCACCATGCACGGCTTCTCGTTCAACGTGAACCCGGACAACACCTGGTTCGACCGGATCATCCCGTGCGGCATCCGCGACGCGGGCGTGGCCTCCCTGGCCAACGAGCTGGGGCGGGACGTCACGATCGAGGAGGTGCTCCCGGTGGTGGAGAAGCACCTGCGGGACGTGCTGGAGAACGCGGACCTGAAGCCGCGGGAGATCGAGCGCGTGACGGAGCGGGCCTCGGCCTGAGGAATGCCGAGCTTCGGCCACGGGTTGGCCGGACGTAAGCAAGGCATGGAAGCAACGGGCGTACCCTGGTGTGCGCCGAAGAATCGAAGCTACAGGAGCCGATGTGTCCGCAGTCGCCCCCGACGGACGCAAGATGCTGCGCCTGGAGGTCCGGAACGCCCAGACCCCCATCGAGCGCAAGCCCGAGTGGATCAAGACCCGCGCGAAGATGGGTCCGGAGTACACGAAGATGCAGGGCCTCGTGAAGAGCGAGGGCCTGCACACGGTCTGCCAGGAGGCGGGCTGTCCCAACATCTTCGAGTGCTGGGAGGACCGCGAGGCGACCTTCCTCATCGGCGGTGACCAGTGCACCCGGCGCTGCGACTTCTGCCAGATCGACACGGGCAAGCCCGAGGCGCTGGACCGTGACGAGCCGCGCCGCGTGGGCGAGTCGGTCGTCACGATGGACCTGAACTACGCCACCATCACGGGCGTCGCGCGCGACGACCTGGAGGACGGCGGCGCCTGGCTGTACGCGGAGACCGTGCGCCAGATCCACCAGCAGACGGCGGACCGCGCCGAGGGTCGCACCAAGGTCGAGCTGCTCGCCCCCGACTTCAACGCGGTGCCGGAGCTCCTGAAGGAGGTCTTCGACTCCCGCCCGGAGGTCTTCGCGCACAACGTCGAGACCGTCCCGCGGATCTTCAAGCGGATCCGTCCGGGCTTCCGCTACGAGCGCTCCCTGGACGTCATCACCCGGGCCCGCGACTACGGTCTGGTCACGAAGTCGAACCTGATCCTCGGCATGGGCGAGACCCGTGAGGAGATCAGCGAGGCGCTGCGGCAGCTGCACGACGCGGGCTGCGAGCTCATCACGATCACCCAGTACCTGCGCCCCTCGGTCCGGCACCACCCCGTGGAGCGCTGGGTCAAGCCGCAGGAGTTCGTGGAGCTGAAGGAGGAGGCCGACGAGATCGGCTTCTCCGGCGTGATGTCGGGCCCGCTGGTCCGCTCCTCGTACCGCGCGGGCCGGCTGTACCAGCAGGCGATCGAGAAGCGCGGCGCGGTCGACAACGCCACGCAGGCCGTCTGAGGCCGCCCCAGGCCCGTGTGAATCGCCGCACAAGCAGTTACCGGCCGGTACTGGCCGGATCGGACGCGGTCCGTACGCCCCCGCAGCTCAGGGGGCCGTACGGGCCGCGTCGGCGTCCGCCCGGTCCTCCACCTGGCCGCATCGACGCTTCATCAGTGTTTGACCACCGGGTCACGCCCTGGTAACACCGATCTGTGAGTCTGGTTTCACTCACCGCCACCACCCGCTCACACCCCACCTCGTCTCACCCGCAATCGAGGGAGGACCCCGACATGCCGGCCGCATCGACGCACGTCCGCGTCACCGCGATCCCGTCCGTCACCGACGCCCTGAAGGCCGTGGAGGCCCTGCTCCTGGGCGCCGGCCAGCGCACCGCACGGCGGAACGCCTGGAACTCCGTCCTGGAGGACCGCCGCCGCGCCAAGGACCGGGTGGAGGCCCAGCACGTGATGGAGGCCGCGTCGGGCCGGGCTTCCCGGGCCACGTAAACTTCTGGACATGGCGAGGAAGGCAAACACGAGCAGCGCTGACGCTGCGAACCCCGGGCGACTGAAGCAGATCGCCCTCACGTACCAGATGACCCGGAAGGCCGACCCCAAGGTCGGTCTGGTCGTCGCGGGCGTGGGCATCGGCGTACTCGGTGTCCTCCTCGCGATCGGCTTCCTCATCGGTCATCCGGTCTACCTGGGCATCCTGGGCTTCGTCCTGGCGCTCCTGGCCGCGGCCATCGTCTTCGGGCGGCGCGCCGAGCGCGCGGCCTTCGGGCAGATGGAGGGCCAGCCGGGCGCGGCGGCGGCGGTGCTGCAGAACGTCGGGCGCGGCTGGACGACGACCCCCGCGGTCGCGATGAACCGCAGCCAGGACGTCGTGCACCGCGCGGTCGGCCGGGCCGGCATCGTGCTGGTGGCCGAGGGCAACCCGAACCGGGTCAAGACCCTGCTCGCGGCCGAGAAGAAGCGGATGAACCGCGTCGTGATCGACGTGCCGGTGCACGACATCATCGTCGGCGACGGCGAGGGCCAGGTGCCCCTGAAGAAGATCCGCACGACCATGCTCAAGATGCCTCGCGTGCTCACCGGCCCGCAGGTGACCGCGGCCAACGACCGGCTGCGGGCGATGGGCGACCTGATGAGCAACATGCCGCTGCCGAAGGGTCCGATGCCGAAGGGCATGCGGATGCCACGCGGCGGAAAGATGCGCTGACACCCGACCTGACGAGAAAGGCCCCGGACCGCGCGGTCCGGGGCCTTTCTCGTGTCGCCGTCTCAGATGCGGACCTGGACGGCGCCGGAGAGGCGGTCGTGGAGGCCGCGGCCGTCGCGGTCCCAGATGAGGGCCGGGATCGCGAGGCAGACGAGCAGGGAGCGGATCACGACCCGGAACAGGCCGAGGCGGCCGCCGTTCACGGAGGCGACGCGCAGGCCGAAGAGGCGCTTGCCGGGGGTCGAGCCGACGGTGCCGACCGTCAGGACGCTCAGGACGAACAGGATGAGCAGGGCCCAGTTGCCCGTCGCCTGGTTGTAGCCGTCGGTGATCAAGCCGTATGCGATCAGGATGCAGAGGGCCCAGTCGACGGCGAGGGCGCCCATGCGCCGCCCGGAGCGGGCGATCGAGCCGGGGCCCTCCTCGGGCAGCCCGAGCTGCTCGCCGCGGTAGCCGAAGTCGACGCCTGCGTCCTCGGCCGCCGCGCGGGGGCCGGAGAGCCAAGATCCGAGTGCTTGCCTGTTGTCCACCCGACCACGGTACTGTGCCCGTTTTCGATCACTTCGGCGCGGGTGGGCGTACGGAGCCGGGGAGGCGGAGCGGCACCCGGCCCGGTTAACTTCGACGAAACAAATGGGTCATGCTTGAGAAATCCCGTCTACCTATGGTCGGGTCCAGCGTGTGCCACCGCACTGGCCGCACGACCGAGCTGCAACCCCGCCCCTCCCCGGGCCGGGAGTAGGAGGAGTTGGATGTCCCAGAACAACGGGTTCCAGAACGCCGACGAGGTCCAGAAGTTCATCAAGGACAACGACGTCAAGATGGTCGACGTCCGGTTCTGCGACCTTCCGGGTGTGATGCAGCACTTCACGATCCCGGCGACCGCCTTCGACCCGGCGGAGGAGCTCGCCTTCGACGGCTCGTCGATCCGCGGTTTCCAGGCCATCCACGAGTCCGACATGGCGCTCCGCGCCGACCTGTCGACGGCCCGCGTGGACCCCTTCCGCCGCGACAAGACGCTGAACATCAACTTCTTCATCCACGACCCGATCACGGGCGAGCAGTACAGCCGTGACCCGCGGAACATCGCGAAGAAGGCCGAGGCGTACCTCGCCTCCACCGGCATCGCCGACACCGCCTACTTCGGCCCCGAGGCCGAGTTCTACGTCTTCGACTCGGTGCGCTTCGAGACCTCGGCGAACCAGGGCTTCTACCACATCGACTCCGAGGCCGGCGCCTGGAACACCGGTGCGGTGGAGAACAACCGCGGCTACAAGGTCCGCTACAAGGGCGGCTACTTCCCGGCCCCGCCGGTCGACCACTTCGCCGACCTGCGCTCGGAGATCTCCCTGGAGCTGGAGAACGTCGGCCTCCAGGTCGAGCGCCAGCACCACGAGGTCGGCACCGCCGGCCAGGCCGAGATCAACTACAAGTTCAACACGCTGCTCGCCGCGGCCGACGACCTGATGCTCTTCAAGTACATCGTGAAGAACGTCGCCTGGCGCAACGGCAAGACCGCGACCTTCATGCCGAAGCCGATCTTCGGCGACAACGGCTCGGGCATGCACGTCCACCAGTCGCTGTGGTCGAACGGCGACCCGCTGTTCTACGACGAGACGGGCTACGCCGGCCTCTCGGACACCGCCCGCTACTACATCGGCGGCATCCTCAAGCACGCCCCGTCGCTGCTCGCCTTCACCAACCCGACGGTGAACTCGTACCACCGCCTGGTGCCGGGCTTCGAGGCCCCGGTCAACATGGTGTACTCGCAGCGCAACCGCTCCGCCGCCATGCGCATCCCGATCACGGGCTCGAACCCGAAGGCCAAGCGCGTCGAGTTCCGCGCGCCGGACCCGTCCTCGAACCCGTACCTCGCCTTCTCGGCGCTGCTCCTCGCGGGCCTCGACGGCATCAAGAACAAGATCGAGCCGGCGGAGCCGATCGACAAGGACCTCTACGAGCTCGCTCCCGAGGAGCACGCCAACGTCCAGCAGGTCCCGACCAACCTGGAGGCCGTCCTCAACGCCCTCGAGGAGGACAACGAGTACCTCCAGGCCGGCGGCGTCTTCACCTCGGACCTGATCGAGACCTGGATCGACTACAAGCGCACCAACGAGATCGCCCCGATCCAGCTGCGCCCGCACCCGCACGAGTTCGAGCTCTACTTCGACCTCTAAGCCGAGGCTGCCGACTGACGAGGCCCGTCGCCCCCTTCGAGGGGGCGGCGGGCCTCGCCGTTTTCCGGCCAAGATCACGGGGACGTGAACAGCTGACGAACTCTCGTCCGTACCTATGAGTAGCGTGTTCACGCTCCGCGACCAGGCGATAGCTTGTCGTCGTCGCGGCCGCCACACCCGGAGCACTGGGCTCCGCTGGGACTAGCTGGCGCGATGAGGACTGCCTACGTGACTCAGGCGGCTTTCGCCCCTGCAGAGACGCTCCGACTCCAGCCGTACACCGATCACTGCCGCGTCATCGCCGACGAGGGCGCGCACGTGGTCATCGGCGTCTCCCCGGGAAACAGTTATTTCACCGCCCAGCGGCTGCGCGAGCTGACGCGCTGGGGCATGGACCACTTCGATCAGGTCGATCTCGTCTACACCGATCTGCATGTCGCCGACATGTACGAGGCGCTGGGGTACGGGGCCGACGAGGCGCGGCGGAAGGCCGTCAAGAACCTGCGGGGGGTGCGGGCGAAAGTCGGGGCCGCCGTGGCGGAGGCCGACCCCACGGGGGTACGGGTACGGGCCCGCGGGATGTCGGAGTTCGGGGACGTCCCGGCCTACCGCGAACTGCACCGCACGGTGCTCGACGCGGTGGCGGCCGACCCGGTGGTGCGGGAGACCTGCGACGCGCTGACCGGGATCTTCCTGGCGGGGAAGCTGGCGCCGGGGCAGCGGACGGACGAGCGGCAGCGGGAGGTGTGCCGGGCGTACATCTGCGCCGAGGTCCCGCTCTTCCTGGACACGCCCGCGATCCTCGGCGTGCCGTCCTCGCTCAACTGCTACCACCAGGCCCTCCCCCTGGCCGATCTGCTGTACGGGCGGGGGTCCGGGCTCCGGGCCTCGCGCAACCAGGGCCACGGCATCCTCACGCCCGCCGAGAACACCGGAAGCCCCGTCGAAGGAGCCGCGCGATGAGCGTCGCCGCCGAGAGCCTGCCCGCCTTCCCCTTCGACTGGGACGGGACCCGGCTGCCCGCCGAGATCGTCGGGCTGCGTGCCGAGCCGGTCCGGAAGGTCCGCACGATCGCCGGGGCCGAGGCCTGGCTGGTCTCCTCGTACGAGCTGTGCAGGCAGGTCCTGGAGGACCCGAGGTTCAGCCTGAAGGACACCTCGGCGCCGGGGGCGCCGCGGCAGTACGCGCTGACGATCCCGCCGCACGTGGTGAACAACATGGGCAACATCACCGGGGCCGGGCTGCGCAAGGCCGTCATGAAGGCGATCAACCCGAAGGCACCCGGCCTGGAGGAGTGGCTGCGGGCCCGGGCCGGGTCCCTGGTGGACGCGCTGGTCGCCGAGGGGGCGCCCGGAGAGCTGCGGGGCGGCTACGCCGACCCGTACTCGGCGGGGCTGCACTGCCGGATGCTGGGCATCCCGGAGGAGGACGGGCCGCGGCTGCTGCGCAGCCTGGACGTGGCCTTCATGAACGCGCCGTGCGAGATCGAGGCGGCCCGGCTCAACTGGGACCGGGACATCGCCTACATGACCGAGCGGCTGGACGATCCGGCGACGGGCGGGCTGATGGCGGAGCTCGCGGCACTGCGCGACAATCCGGAGTACGCCCATCTGACGGACGAGATGCTGGCGACGGTGGGCGTGACCCTGTTCGGGGCCGGGGTGATCTCCACCGCCGGGTTCCTGACGATGGCGCTGGTGTCGGTGCTGACCCGGCCGGACGTGCGGGAGGCGCTGACCGCCGACGGCGGGCGCGGGGTCGCCGGGGCGATGGACGAGCTGCTGCGGGTGAACCTGTCGATCGGCGACGGGCTGCCGCGCCTCGCCCTGGAGGACGTGCGGCTCGGCGAGGTCGAGGTACGGGCCGGTGAGCTCGTCCTGGTGCTCGTGGAGGCCGCGAACCACGACCCGGAGCGCTTCCCGGACCCGCTGGCCTTCCGGCCGGACCGGGAGAACGCCGCCGAGCACCTCTCCTTCGGCGGCGGGCGGCACTACTGCCCGGCGACGGCGCTCGGCAAGCGGCACGCCGAGATCGCCCTGGAGACGCTCCTCGACCGGCTGCCGGGGCTGCGGCTCGCGGTCCCGGTCGAGCAGCTGGTGTGGCGCACCAACTTCATGAAGCGGCTTCCCGAACGGCTGCCGGTGGCCTGGTAGCGGACGGGATCCGACGACGGCGCTGCCCGGCCCCGGCCGGGCAGCGCCCCACCGGGGTCAGCGGCCGTAGCGGATCAGGGCGCGGACCATGCGGCACGTGGTGTCGGAAGGCGGACGGATGCCGATGTCGGCGGCCGTCGCGCTTATCGCCGCGTTCGTCGCCTTCGACGGCACGTAGACGCCGGCGTCGAGCAGCGCGATCGCGAGGCGCATGGCCTTCAGACGGCGGTTGTGGGACACGTACCACTCGCGGGGGCGGCCCGCGGGGAGCGGCTTCTTCTCGAGCGGCTTCCAGGGTTCGATGGACGGCGTCCGGATCACGGCGAGAGCCATGGGCTACCTCCTGGCGAACGGTGGGTGCGGGCCCTCCTCGGGACCCTCACCTTCACCCCCTATTTTAGAGACCCCCACTGACAATCGCTGCTGGCCAAGTGGGGTTTGGGGGGTGTTCCAGGAAGGCGTGGGGGGTACCGTACGGGCCATGGAGATCTGGATCAATCCCGCCTGTTCCAAGTGCCGCGGCGCCCTCACCCTCCTCGACGCGGAGGGCGCCGACTACACCGTGCGCCGTTACCTGGAGGACGTCCCCTCGCCCGAGGAGATCCGGGCGGTGCTCGACCGGCTCGGACTCGAACCCTGGGACATCACGCGGACCGGCGAGGACGTCGCCAAGGAGCTCGGCGTGAAGGAGTGGCCCCGGGACGAGGCCGCCCGGGAGAAGTGGATCGAGGCGCTCTCCGCCCACCCCAAGCTGATCCAGCGCCCCATCATCACGGCGGAGGACGGCACGGCCGTCGTCGGCCGCACCGAGGAGGCAGTGCGGGACGCGCTCTCCCGCTGACCGAGCCGCCCACGGAGCCCGGGAACGGCCCGCGTCCGGACCTGGGTGCGCCGGCGGCCGCCCGCCGTCAGCCGCGGGCGGCGCGGTGCTCCGCCTCCGCCAGGATCTCCGTGAGGCGCAGGCCGAAGCGGGCGTCGCAGGGGTGGGGCTGGCCGGTGCGGGCCGCGGTGACGAGGGCGTCCACGGCCGCGGCGAAGGCCCCCAGCGCGCCGTCCCAGCGGGGCATGTCGGCCCGGCCCCGCGCGCCGTGCAGGGTGAGGGCCGCCTCCGCCGCCTCCGGGGGCGCGCTCAGGGTCAGCGTGGCCGTGCTGCTCGCTCCCGAGCCGTGCCGCAGCACCAGGTGGTGGGTGCCGTCGGGGCCCGGGACGGCGGTGACGTCGGTGACGTCTCCGAGGACCGGCAGGTAGACGGAGAGGACGTGCGGGCCGACGTCCCAGAGGCCGCCCTTCTCCCGCCGCCACGGCGAGGCCGCGTAGGCGCTGGCGGAACCGGGGCCGTAGAGCGAGCCCAGCCAGTGGGCCTCGCCCAGGAACCAGCCGCCCGCCGCAGCCTGCTCGTCGATCCAGCGGGCCGTCGGCTTCGCGAACCGCAGGGTGCAGAAGACCACCGAGGCGACCCCGGCCGCCTCCACGGCCTCGGCCACCTCGCGGGCGAGCGCCGTCGTCGTCGCGACCGGCTTGTCGAGCAGGACGTGGCAGCCGGCCTCCGCCGCCCGCACCGCGAGGGGCGCCTGGACGTCGGGCGGGAGGGCCAGGGCGACGGCGTCGCTCGCGGCGAGGAGGGCGTCCACGTCCTCGTACGCCCGGGTGCCGGACGCGGCGGCGAGCTCGGCGGCGGCCTCGGGGCGTCTGCCCCACACCCCGCTGAACTCGACGCCCGGGTGCCCGGCGAGCGCGGGCGCGTGCGTGCGCGCGGCCCACGGGCCGGTGCCGAGGAGTCCGATACGGGGCTTCACGCCCGGGTGCTTCGCCATGCCCCCAGTCTGCCGGGCGGCACCGACAGCGGTCCGGGCGGGCCTCCCTGGTCCGGCCCGATCGGCAGGACGCCCCCTGCGGGCCCCGCGGCCAGGCGTCCGACGACCGCCCCGCCGTCCGACGCTCGCCCCGCCGCCCGTCGTCCGGCCGCGCGCCCGTCCCCACCCGTAATCCGCTGGCGGACCTCCCCCGGGCCGGTGCTAGCGTTCCCGCGCCGGCCGCGGGACTCCGGTGCGACTTCCGGAACCTGCCTATGAAGCAACGTCTTCGCTGTTCGCGCCCTCATTCCCCGGCCGGCACCCGTGCGTTGGAAGGAGAGCACCGTGTCCGAGCTCGTCGCCGCCGAGGACGTGCTCCTCTTCGTCAACGCCGCCGTGACCGCCACCGGACAGCGCGAGTTCCGGTCCTCCGCCGCCGAGCAGCGCTTCTCGCTCGCGTTCCTCCACGAGTACGTGCGCGTGAACTACCGGCCCGTGTACGCCGCCTCCCTCGCGCTCGACATCAACGACCACAACGCCGCGCTCGTCGTCGAGCACCTGCTCCGCACCCCGAAGGAGGCGGAGGAGGGCGAGGGCCGGCTGATCGCCGCGCGGCTCGCGCTGCTGCCGCCGCAGCGGGTCTACCGCCTGTTCGGCGCGCTCCGCGCCGCCGGGGTCAACAACCGCCGCACGCGCGCGATCGTGCGCGCGTGGCTCGCGGCCCGCCCCGATCCGGCGCTGGACGCGGTGAAGTACCGGAGCGGTCTGAAGGCCGCCCTCCGGCACGTCCACGGCCGGCCGACCGACGCCGAGACGGGCGACTTCCTCTTCGCTCCGGGCCGCCGGGTCCGGTACGAGAACGCCACGCTCGACGCGCACCGCCGGGCGCACTACGAGCAGAACGCGCTGTACGAGCTGCCGTTCACGGTCGCCGAGGGCTTCGCCGCGAAGCACGGGGTGCCCCGCGCGGTGTTCCTGGAGCGGATCGCGCCCCGGATGACCCGTCTGGAACGGCTGCGCGCGGACCGGGCGGCCGATCTGTCGGTCATGCCGCTCACCCGGCTCGCCCTGTACGTCCTCGCGCTGCCGTTCGGCGAGCGGGTGGCGCGCCGGGCCGAGCTGACGGGCGCGCTGCGCGCGGCCCCCGACACCGTCGGATTCAACGTCTACCGCGGCACCACCAAGCTCAACTCCACACCCCTCACCGCCTCGACGAACT
>NZ_JBEXSZ010000203.1:0-11615 GCF_040613865.1 Streptomyces sp. NPDC006197
CCCTTCATGCCGGGCTTGCAGGCGATGGCGTAGTCGCCGGCCTTGATCTCGGCGGTGATGGTGGCCTTGGTGCCCCCGCCAGGAGATGGCGGGGGCCCTCACGCGCGTACGGGGTGTCAGTCGCCGATCAGGGCGTCGACGAAGGCGCCCGGCTCGAAGGGCGCCAGGTCGTCCGGGCCCTCGCCCAGACCGACCAGCTTGACCGGGACGCCCAGCTCGCGCTGGACGGCGACGACGATGCCGCCCTTGGCGGTGCCGTCGAGCTTGGTGAGCACGATGCCGGTGATGTCCACGACCTCGGCGAAGACGCGGGCCTGGATCAGGCCGTTCTGGCCGGTGGTGGCGTCGAGGACGAGGAGGATCTCGTCGAGCGGGCCGTGCTTCTCGACGACGCGCTTGACCTTGCCGAGCTCGTCCATGAGGCCGGTCTTGGTGTGGAGCCGGCCGGCGGTGTCGATGAGGACGACGTCGGCCTTCTCGGCGATGCCCTCCTTGACCGCGTCGAAGGCGATCGACGCCGGGTCGCCGCCCTCCGGGCCGCGCACGGTGCGGGCGCCGACGCGCTCGCCCCAGGTCTGGAGCTGGTCGGCGGCGGCGGCGCGGAAGGTGTCGGCGGCGCCGAGGACGACGGACTTGCCGTCGGCGACGAGGACACGGGCCAGCTTGCCGGTGGTGGTGGTCTTGCCGGTGCCGTTGACGCCGACGACCATGACCACGCCCGGGGTGTCCTCGGGGCTCTCGGTCCTCACCGTGCGGTCGAAGTCGCCGAGGAGGGCGACGAGCTCCTCGCGGAGCAGGCCGCGCAGCTCGTCGGGGGTGCGGGTGCCGAGCACCTTGACGCGCTCGCGCAGCCGGTCCACGAGCTCCTGGGTGGGCGCGACGCCGACGTCGGCCGTGAGGAGGGTCTCCTCGATCTCCTCCCAGGTGTCCTCGTCGAGGTGCTCGCGGGACAGGAGCGTGAGCAGCCCCTTGCCGAGCGAGTTCTGGGAGCGGGCGAGCCGGGCCCGGAGCCGTACGAGTCGGCCGGCGGTCGGCTCGGGCACCTCGATCTCGGGAGCCCCGGGCTCCTCGACGAGCGGCTCCTCGACGACCGTGGCCCCGGAGGGCGCCTCGGTGGGGAGTTCGACCTCCTCGACCGTGCGGCGTGGTTCCTCCCGCGGTGTCTCCGCCTCCTCGCCGACGTGCGGTTCGGCGGGCGGAGCGGTGATGGTCGGCGTGGTGGACGGCGGCTCGGCCGGCGGCAGCTGCTTCTTCTTGCGACCGCTGATCACGAGCCCGCTCGTCACGGCGACCGCGACGACCAGAGCGATGACTACAGCAAGGATGAGTTCCATAACCGGTCCAGTATCGGCCACGAAGGCGCCGGAGGCGGAGCACGTACAGTGGTGGTTCCCCCACATCTGTCCAACGGAGTACCCCTATGCCCCACGCCTCCGAAGCCGCAGGCGCGACGCACGACGGCGCGATGGAGACCCGCGGTCTCGAGCCCGTCCCCGACGCCGAGCGGACCGGCCGGGTCCGCGAGCTCTTCCCGACCTGGGTCGCGGCCAACATCAGCGTGCTGCTGCTCACGATGGGCGCCGGTCTGATCGTCTTCAACGGCCTGAACTTCTGGCAGGTCCTGACGGTGGCGATCGCGGCGCCGGTCCTCTCGTACGGGATCGTCGGTCTGATATCGATCGCGGGGAAGCGCGGCGGGGCGCCCGGCATGGCGCTGTCGCGGGCCGTGTTCGGTCAGCGCGGAAACCTTTTTCCCGGGGCGCTGATCTGGGTGGCCCGCTGGGGCTGGGAGACCATCAACGCGGTCACCGGGGCGTACGCGGTGCTGACCGTCCTCGACCTGCTCTTCGGCGTGAAGTCGAACACGCTTCTCATCGTGGTGACGCTGCTGCTCTTCGTGACCAGCACGTTCCTGGTCTCGGGTCTCGGGATCAACGCGCTGCGGGTGTGCAGCACGTGGTCGACGTACCTCTTCGGCGCCTTCTCGGTGCTCGTCCTGGCCTATCTCGTGGCCGACACCGACTGGTCGGCGGTCTTCGACAAGCCGGCCGGTTCGACGGCGATGACGGTCGCGGGCATCGGCACGATCGCGGCCGGCGGCATCAGCTGGGTTCCCTCGGGCCCCGACTTCACGCGCTACCTGCCCCGGACGGCCTCCTCGCGGGCCATGGTCGGCTCGACGATCGGCGGCGCCGGGATCGTGGTGCTCCCGATGGTGCTGATGGGCGCGGTGATGGCGGTGTCCACGCCGGACCTGGCCTCGGCGCAGGACCCGGTCTCCTTCATCGGCGAGCTGCTGCCGATGTGGATCTCCGTGCCGTACCTGGTGATCGCGCTGATCGGGATGGTGCTGATCAACTCGATGTCGATGTACTCGGCCGGGTTCACGGCGCAGACCCTGGGCATCAAGGTGCCGCGTGCGGCGGCGGTGAGCGTGAACGCCGTGATCAGCCTGGTCTTCGGTTTCCTCCTGATGGTCGTGGCGTCCAGCTTCATCGGCTCGTTCATCTCCTTCCTGACGCTGCTCGCGGTGGCGTTCTCGGCGTGGATCGGGGTCTTCGGCGTGGACATGCTGCGCCGGAGGTCGTACGACGCGGCGGCGCTGATGGACACCACGAGGACCAGCGCCTACTGGTACCGGGGCGGTTTCGCCTGGCAGGCGATGACGGCGTGGGCCGTGGCGCTGGTCGTGGGCCTGCTGTTCACGAAGGTCGACTGGTTCTCCGGTCCGCTCGCCTCGTCCTGGATCGGTGAGAACGGTCTGGGCTGGGCGGCGACGATCACGGTCGCGGGCGTGCTGTACGCGGTGCTGCCGCGCACCCCGGAGAAGGTGCCGGTGGCGCCCGCCGAAGTGCGCGAGACCGTTTCCATCTGACGCCACGTCAGATAACGTCCCCCTTCCGCGTACCGGCGAACTTCCGCGTACCAGCGAAGGGGGACTTCCCATGCCGTTCAGCGTCGTACGGTTCAACCTCGTCGATCCCCGCGCGACCCCGGACTCCCTCTCGGAGCGCTACCGGGCCGCGCTCGCCATGGCCGCGTACGCCGACGGGCACGGCGTCGACACCGTGCAGACCGAGGAGCACCACGGGGTCGAGAACAACTGGCTGCCCTCCCCCTTCGCCTTCGCGGGCGCGGTCTTCGGCGCGACGCGCCGGATCGCGGTCACCGTCTCGGCGATCATCGGCCCGCTGCACGATCCGCTGCGCCTGGCCGAGGACATCGCGGTCCTGGACCTGCTGAGCGGGGGCCGGCTGGTGACGGTGGCCGGGATCGGCTACCGCCCGGAGGAGTACGAGGAGCGCGGGGTCGACTGGGGCCGGCGCGGCAAGCTCCAGGACCTGCTCCTGGAGACCCTGCTCGCGGCCTGGACCGGGGAGCCGTTCACCTATCGGGGCCGTACGGTACGGGTCACCCCGCGGCCGTTCACCCGGCCGCATCCGATGCTGCTGGTCGGGGGTTCGTCGCGGGCGGCGGCGCGGCGGGCGGCCCGGCTCGGGCTGCCGTTCTTCCCGAGCGCGCACCTGCCGGAGCTGGAGGAGTACTACCGGGAGCGGTGCGCGGAGTACGGCACGGAGGGCTGGACGATGATGCCGGCCGAGGAGACCCCGCTGCTGCACCTGTCGGAGGACCCGGACCGGACCTGGGCCGAGTACGGCGGGCACTTCCTGCACGAGGCGCGGACGTACGCCTCCTGGCAGTCGAAGGACATCCGCTCGGCGGTGCGGTCGACGGCGACGACGGTGGCGGAGCTGCGGGCGGAGGGGGTCTACCGGGTGGTCACCCCGGAGGAGTGCCTGGCGCTCGGCCTGGAGAGTCCGGTGCTGCATCCGCTGTGCGGCGGGATGCCGGTCGAGGAGGGATGGCGGAGCCTGCGGCTGTTCTGCGAGGAGGTGCTGCCGCGGCTCACGGCGTGAACCGGCGGACCGCACGGGCTCACGGCCTCGGAACGGCGCACCGCCCCGGCCGGAGGCATGGGGCCTGCGGCCGGGGCGGTCGTCGCGAGAAGAGGGGCAGCGGGGATTAGCCCATCTCCTCCAACGCCTTGCCCTTCGTCTCCTTGACGTACCGCAGCACGAAGGGGATCGAGAGCACGGCGAAGACCGTGTAGATGACGTAGGTGCCGGAGAGGTTCCAGTCGGCGAGGGACGGGAAGCTGGCGGTGATGGCCCAGTTGGCGATCCACTGGGCGGAGGCGGCGACGCCGAGGGCCGCGGCGCGGATCCGGTTGGGGAACATCTCGCCGAGGAAGACCCAGACCACCACGCCCCAGGAGAGGGCGAAGAAGAGCACGAAGACGTGGGCGGCGACGAGGGCCACGACGCCCTGGGTCTCGGGCAGCTTGCCGTCGACGAGGTCGGCGGAGAAGGCCCAGGCCTCGAAGGCGAGGGCGATCGCCATGCCGATGGAGCCGACGAGGGCGAGCGGCTTGCGGCCGACCCGGTCGACCAGGACCATCGCGATCACCGTGCCGATGATGTTGATGATCGACGTGGTGAACGAGTAGAAGAACGAGCTGGACGGGTCGATGCCGACGGACTGCCAGAGCGTCGCGGAGTAGTAGAAGGCGACGTTGATGCCGACGAGCTGCTGGAAGACCGAGAGTCCGATGCCCACCCAGACGATGGGCAGCAGCTTGAAGCGGCTGCCGGTGACGAACAGGTCCCAGAAGGTGGACTTGTGCTCGCGGCGCATGGCCTGCTCGATCTCGTCCACCCGGTGGTCGAGGTCGACGCCCCGGCCCTCGACCTCGGCGAGGACCTCCTTGGCCCGGTCGATCCTGCCGACGGAGATGAGGAAGCGCGGGGACTCGGGGATCGCGAAGGACAGCATGCCGTAGAGGAAGGCGGGGACGACCATCACGCCGAGCATCCACTGCCAGGCCTCCAGGCCGCCGATCTCGCCGCGCTGCTCGCCGTCGGCGAGCTGGAGGATGCCGTAGTTGACCAGCTGGGAGACGGCGATGCCGATGACGATCGCGGCCTGCTGGAAGGAGCCGAGGCGGCCTCGGTAGGCGGCGGGGGCGACCTCGGCGATGTACGCGGGGCCGATGACGGAGGCCATGCCGATGGCGAAGCCGCCGATGATCCGCCAGAGGGCGAGGTCCCAGAGGGCGAAGGGCAGGGCGGAGCCGACGGCGCTGACGGCGAAGAGCACCGCGGAGATCTGCATGCAGCGGATGCGGCCGATGCGGTCGGCGATCCGGCCGGCGGTGGCGGCGCCGATGGCACAGCCGATCAGGGCGACGGCGATGACCTGGGCGAGGGTGCCGGAGCCGATGTCGTAGCGGTCCCGGATCGCCTCGACGGCGCCGTTGATGACGGAGCTGTCGTATCCGAAGAGGAATCCGCCCATCGCGGCGGAGGCCGTGATGAAGATGACGTGGCCGAGGTGGTCCGGGTGGGCGGCTCGGCCTTCGGAAGGCGGCGGCGTGGGCGCCTGCGCGGTGTCGGTCACATGGACTCCTCGGTGGGGGGCGAGCCCTTCCAGTGGCGCACAACTTCACGCCGCCCACCACGTGAAGGTAAAAGCAACGTTGCAGAGACTATGCCTTCAAGTTTCGAAGTCAAGAGGGGGCCTCCATCCGTCACCAGAGGGCAACAAGCTCACTTGAGTTCAACTCTTGAATGTGATCTTGAAGAAACTCTCTAGCGGAGCCTTTGGCTGATGACCTTGGATACCCCGTCGCCCTGCATGGAAACGCCGTACAGCGCGTCCGCGACCTCCATCGTCCGCTTCTGGTGCGTGATCACGATCAGCTGCGAGGACTCCTGGAGCTCCCGCATGAGCCCGATCAGCCGCTGGAGGTTGGTGTCGTCGAGCGCCGCCTCGACCTCGTCCATCACGTAGAACGGGCTGGGTCTGGCCTTGAAGATCGAGACGAGCAGCGCCACGGCGGTGAGCGAGCGCTCACCACCGGAGAGCAGCGAGAGCCGCTTGACCTTCTTGCCCGGCGGGCGGGCCTCCACCTCGACGCCGGTGGTGAGCATGTTGTCGGGATCGGTGAGGACCAGCCGGCCCTCGCCGCCCGGGAAGAGCCGCGAGAAGACTCCCTCGAACTCGCGGGCGGTGTCCCGGTAGGCCTCGGTGAAGACCTGCTCGACCCGCAGGTCCACCTCCTTCACGACCTGAAGCAGGTCGGTACGGGTCTTCCTGAGGTCCTCCAACTGCTCCGAGAGGAACTGGTGCCGCTCCTCCAGGGCCGCGAACTCCTCCAGGGCCAGCGGATTGACCTTGCCGAGCTGGTGGTACGCCCGTTCGGCGGCCTTCAGCCGCTTCTCCTGCTCCGAACGGACGAACGGGCGCGGCTCCTCGGACTCCGGATCCCCCTCCTCGCCCTCGACCGTCGGCGGCGGGGGCACGGGCTGGTCCGGACCGTACTCGGCGACCAGGGCGGTCGCCTCCACGCCGAACTCCTCCAGCGCCTTCGCCTCCAGCTGCTCGATCCGCAACCGCTTCTCCGCGCCGAGCACCTCTCCCCGGTGCACGGAGTCGGTCAGCTTGTCGAGCTCGGCCTTGAGGTCCCGGCCCCTGGCCCGGGCGGCCGTCAGGCCCTGCTCCCGCTCGGCCCGCGCCGCCTCGGCCGCCTCCCGCTCCCGCTCGGCGCGTTCCAGGGAGACCTCGACATGGGCCAGGAGGGTACGGGCTCCCGCGGCGACCGCGCCCGCGACCCGCTCCTCGTGGCGCAGCCTGGCCCGGCGCTGCTCGGCACGCGCGCGTGCCTCCCGCTCGGCGCGGGCGGCCCGGTCGAGCGAGTCGGCCCGTCCGGCGAGCCCCTTGACCCGCTCCTCGTGGGTACGGACCTGGAGCCGCGCCTCCATCTCGCTCTGGCGCGCGTGGGCGCCCTCGATCGCGAGCCGGTCGCGCGTGGAGGTGTCGGGCTCGTCCTCGGCCGGCATCTCCTCGGCGACGAGGAGCCGTTCGGCCAGTTCCTCGGCTTCGGCGGTGGCCTTCTCCAGGGCCTCCTGCGCGCGGGCGGCGGCCGCCGCGGTCCGCTCGGCCTCCCCCGCCGCTCCCCTGGCCTGCCCGGCGAGCCGGCCGAGCCGCTGGGCGACGGCGGACCTCTCGCGCTCACCGGCGCGGCGGCGGGTGTCGAGCTCCTCGACGAGCGCGGCGGCGTGGCGGCGCCGCTCGGTGGCCTCCTGCTGCGCGAGCGCGAACTCCCCGCACCGCACGCCGAGTTCGTCGAGCTCGGCGGCGGCCTCGGCGACCGAGGCCTGGACTTCGAGGAGGCTGGGCGCCCCGGCGGAGCCGCCGTGCGCGAAGTGCGCGCCGAGCAGGTCGCCTTCGGCGGTGACGGCGGTCAGCTCGGGCCGGGCCCTGAGCAGTTCGACGGCCTCGTCGAGGTCCCCGACGACCACGATTCCGGTGAGCAACCGGCGGACGGCGACCAGGACTTCGGCGGGCCCACTGACCAGGTCGGCGGCGTACGGGTGCCTTCCGGCCGCCGTCGGGGACTCCGGCTCGGGGGCACCGGCCAGGATCAGCGAGGCCCGGCCCGCGTCCTGCTTGCGCAGCAGGCGCAGGGCCTCGGCGGCGGAGGAGGGCCCGTCGGCGGCGAGCGCGTCGGCGGCGGCGCCGAGGGCGGCGGCGACGGGGACCTCGTATCCGGGGGTGACGGTGAGGAGTTCGGCCGCCGGGCCGAGGAGTCCGCTGAGTCCGGCGGAGAGCAGCGCGCCCGTGCCGTCCTTGCGGCGCAGCCCGAGGGCGAGCGTGTCGTGCCGGGCCTTGGTCGCGGCGCGGCGGCGTTCGGCGGTGGCGGCGGCCTCGCGGGCGGCGCCGAGCGCGGCCTCCGCGTCGGCGAGTTCGCGGCGGGCGGCCTCGTACCGCTCGGCGTGCTCGGTGTCCTCCGCGTCGAGGCCGTCGACCTCGGCCTTGAGCTGCTCGTACTCCTCCTGGGCGGCGGCGGCCCGCTCCGCGGCCTCGTCGCGGGCGGCGGCGAGCCGGTCGATCTCGGCCTGGGCGGAGGCGGCGCGCGAGCGGGCCGCGTTGACCTGGCCGTGGAGCCGGGCGAGGCCCTCGCGCCGGTCGGCGATGGCGCGGGCGGCGTCCTTGAGGCGGCGCTCCTCGGCCGCGAGCGTGCGCTCCAGGTCCGCGCGGTGGGCGACGCTGCCCTCCAGGGCGCGCTCGGCGGCCTCCAGGGCGGCTTCGAGCTCCGCTTCCTGTTCGCGGACGCGGGCGGCCTCGCGCTCCAGGTCCTCCGGGTCGCGGCCGCGCCGTTCCTCGGCGGGCGCGGTGGTGGCGCTCTTCACGCGCGCGTCGGCCAGGGAGACGGTGCCCCGCACGCGTTCGGCGAGCTGGGAGAGGTCGTACCAGTTCTGCTGTGCGCGCTCCAGGCGGGGCACGAGGGTGCGGGCCTCCGCCTCCAGGCCGGCCTCCTCGGCGAGGGCGGCGCGCAGCTCGGCCTCGGTGGCCTCCTTGCGGGCGAGCAGGGCGGCCTCGTCGGCCACCTCGGCGGCCAGCGCCGCCCGGAGCCGGACGAGGTCGTCGGCGAGGAGGCGGAGCCGGGCGTCGCGCAGGTCGGCCTGGATGACGACGGCGCGGCGGGCGACGGCCGCCTGCCGGCCGAGCGGCTTGAGCCGGCGGCGGAGCTCGTCGGTGAGGTCCTGCACGCGCGCGAGGTTGGCCTGCATCGCGTCCAGCTTCCGCAGCGCCTTCTCTTTCCGCTTGCGGTGCTTCAGGACGCCGGCGGCCTCCTCGATGAAGGCGCGGCGGCCCATCGGGTCGGCGTGCAGCACGGAGTCGAGCTGCCCCTGGCCGACGATGACGTGCATCTCGCGTCCGATGCCGGAGTCGGAGAGCAGGTCCTGGAAGTCGAGCAGCCGGCAGGTGTCGCCGTTGATCTGGTACTCGCTGCTGCCGCCGCGGAACATGATCCGGGTGAGGGTGACCTCGGCGTAGTCGATGGGCAGCGCGCCGTCGGAGTTGTCGATGGTCAGCGAGACCTCGGCGCGGCCGAGCGGCGGGCGCCCGGTGGTGCCGGCGAAGATGACGTCCTCCATCTTGCCGCCGCGCAGCGACTTGGCGCCCTGCTCGCCCATGACCCAGGAGAGGGCGTCCACGACGTTGGACTTGCCCGACCCGTTGGGCCCCACGACGCAGGTGATTCCCGGTTCGAACCGCAGCGTGGTGGCCGAGGCGAACGACTTGAATCCGCGGAGGGTCAGGGCCTTGAGGTGCACTCATGCGACTCTACCGGGGCCCGTGCGTTTCACCCGCGATGACGTGGGGCAGATCCTCGGATGAGGAGGGGTGGGACACGGGGGAAACGGCGGGTGAAAGGAAGAAGGGACGCCGAAGCGTCCCTTGCATATCCAGCTGTCGTGCACGTACGTCGATCCGCACGATCAGCGGTGTGGTGTCCGGCTGCGCCGACGAGAATGCTTTCCGCCTGGCCCCTGGGGGGCTGGGTCGTCAGGTGAGCGCAGGCTCTGCCTGGGGTACGTCGAGATCGATGCTGTTCAGCAGCGACTCTCCCTGGTGCTGAGCGGCGGCAGCGGCGAGCGTGTCCTTCTCGGACTGGATCCGTACCAGCTCGGATTCGAGGTCCTGGACGCGCTGCTGGAGCCGTCGCATCTCGGCGAGGAGTCGCGGGTCGGAGCCGCCGACGTAACCGAGAAGCGCCTTTGCCATGATGGATGGTCCTCCACAATGAGTGACCGACCGAAGCGGTGTGGGTCGTGAGGGATTCGCACCCGCGGTGCTCGGCAGTACTGCTTGTCGTGCCGGTTCCACTGCCAAACAGCTAAGGTGCGCGGGGCTTCCAGAGTCTCACCAAAAAGTTTGACGGTCAACACGATCACGCCCCGTTTGAAGGGCTACCGAGGAGTCCACGGCCGCTCAGCGGGCGGCGGGGCCTTCGAACTCGGTGCCTCGGGGGCGTCGCGATCATCCTTATGGGGCAGCCTTCCATGCCCGGCGCCAGATGGCAACCATCAGGTGCTTCGCTGGTCACGCCCCTGTTACCGGCCGTCCGCCCGGCGCCGCGCTGGGTCACCGGGCAGGGTGTCGGAGCGTGATCGTCAGCGGATGGCGAAGCCGTCGTAGCCGCCGCGCGGGGTGTCCCAGATCTCAGTGACGCCGTCCACACGTCCGGGTGTGTCGTCGGAGTGAAGCCAGTCGAGCAGACGGTGGCAATTCTCACGCGGCCCCTCGGCCACCACCTGCACCCGGCCGTCGTCGAGGTTCAGGGCGAAGCCCACCAGGCCGCCGATCTCCAGGGCGTTTGCCCTGGTGAACCAGCGGAAGCCCACTCCCTGCACCCGGCCGCGCACCCAGGCGGTCATCCGTACGTCGTCGCTCATGGCTGCACGCTAACGGGCGGATTGCCAGATGAGCACATCACCCCTGCTCTCCATCGCGTACAGTCCCGACCGAACACACCTCACCCGTTCGGGCGCGCGCCGTTCGACTGTCCCTCCGGAACGGTACCGACAGCAAAGATCAGCAAAGCCCGGCAAAGAACCAGCGAAGACAGCGAAGACAGCGAAGACCAGCAAGAGGAAGGCAGAGCAGATGGGACGCCACCGTCGCTCCGGCGCCGCACCCGCCGCAGAAGATTACGCGGCCGGTTCGGACCTCCCGCACCGGGGTGCCGCCCGCCGTCGGCGGCCCGTGCGCACCGGCCTGCTCGGCGTCTCCGCGGCCGTCGCGGTCGGCGCCGTCGCCGTCGCCTCGGGTCTGCTGCCCGGCGGGGACGCGTTCACCGTCGGCAGCACCGGCACGAGCGAGCACCAGGTCCAGTCCCGGCAGGCCCCCGAGCTGACGACGCAGGGCGGCTCCACGCAGTCCCCGGCCGGCGGATCGGGCGGAGCGGTGACGGGCGCGAGCACGGACACCGGGAAGCACGGCGCCCCCGTCGTCCCCTCGGCGACCCCGTCCACGAAGCCGAGCCCGAAGGCCACCCCGAAGCCGAAGCCTTCGAAGACGCCTTCGAAGGCCCCTTCGAAGGCGCCGCCGAAGACGAAGGCCCCCGCCCCGAAGCCGGTGGCGCCGAAGACCTCGGCCGCGCCCACGACGAAGGCGCCCGCGCCGAGGCCGGCCCCGACCACGGCGGCGCCGACGGAGAAGCCCCCGGTCACCTCCACCGCCGACCGGGGCGAGGCCGCCGAGGCCGAGGTCTTCCGCCTGGTCAACACCGAGCGCGCCAAGGTGGGCTGCACGCCGGTGCGCGCGGACGCGCGGCTCGGGGCGCTGGCCGGCGCGTTCAGCGCGGACATGGCGGCCCGCGGCTTCTTCGACCACACGGACCCGGACGGCGACACCCCGTGGGTCCGGGCGGAGCAGGCGGGCATCTCGGGCATGGGCGGCGAGAACATCGCCCGCGGCCAGGTGGACGCGGCGGCGGTGATGGCGTCCTGGATGAACAGCGACGGTCACCGCGCCAACATCCTGAACTGCGACTTCACGACCATGGGCGTGGGCGTCGTCTTCGGCGACGGCGGCCCCTGGTGGACCCAGGACTTCGGTTACTGAGCCGGGCACCGTACGCGGAAGGGCCCCGTCACCTGGAGGTGACGGCTGCCGGGCCCGGGCCGCCCGCTGCCGGATCAGCCAGCGGCCGGGGCTCATGCCGATCTCCTCGTTGAACCGGCGGGCGAAGGTCCGCAGACTCA